>JAFNAJ010000480.1 GCA_017860085.1 Acidobacteriota bacterium
CCAGAATGCCGCGCCCGCAGTGATCCACGCGCCCACAGTCCGGAGGTTCACAGCATCTCCTCGATGATGGTCTACAATTCTACCCCGCCGGCTTCCGCCGTCGCGCGACGCTTCGGCGGACTCGCCGTAGCCTCGACGAAGCTCGAAGAGCGACGTCGGGGCGGAGGCGGTCAGCCTGCATGAGCCCGGAGCGAACGGCTTCTACCGGCGTGAGCTCCGGGACTGCCTCGCGTGGCGCCGATGAAACCGTATCCCCTGCAATACATCGCGGAGTCGGTGCTGGCCACGGGCGCCCGGGTGGTGGTCCGCCCCATCCGTCCCGACGACGAGGCGATGATGGTGCACTTCCACGAAGGCCTGTCCGACCGGAGCGTCTACCAGCGCTACTTCCACATGATGACGCTCGCCCGGCGCACGGCGCACGAGCGGCTGACCCGGGTCTGTTTCGTCGATTACGACCGCGAGTTCGCCCTGGTGGCCGAAGGGCGGGACGAAGAGAGCGGCGCGTCGGCCATTCTGGGAGTGGCGCGCCTGCAGCGCGTCGGCGACGGGGAGGCAGCGGAGTTCGCCCTGGTGGTCGCCGACCGCTATCAGGGGATCGGCGTCGGCGGGGCGCTGATGCGGCAGTTGATCGGCATCGCACGGCAGGAGGGCATCTCGCGTCTGCGCGCCGACATCCTGTCCGACAACGGCGCCATGCGCAGGCTGTGCGCCCGGGCGGGCATTCCGGTGCGGCCGACGACCGACCCGCTCGTTGTCGAAGCCGATCTCGTCCTGTGATCAGCTGAGCCGCAGCACTGCGAGGGAGCGGCCGCCCAGGTCGTACACCGGCGCGATCGCGCCGGCTTTCCCAGTCAGCCCGCCGCCGTTCGTGTCGAGCACCAGCTCCCACGCCTGGCCTGGCTGGACCGCCGGCAGCGTGAACGGGACGCTCGATTCGGCGGCGTTCGAGAGGATCAGCAGCGTGTCGTCGTGGATCGGTTCGCCTCGCTCGTCCACCTCTGCGATGGCGTCGCCGACGAGCATCGCGCCGAGACAGCGCGCGTGCGGCGCGTTCCAGGTGGCGTCGGTCATCTCCTTGCCGTCCGCGTCGAACCAGACGATGTCGGTGACGTCCTCGCCCCGGGTGCCGCGGCCCTGGAAGAACGTTCGCCGCCGCAGAACGGGATGTGTCGCGCGGAAGTTGATCAGGCGCCGCGTGAAGGCGAGCAGGTCGAGTTGCGCCGGCGTGAGTTCCCAGTTGATCCAGCTGATCTCGTTGTCCTGGCAGTACGCGTTGTTGTTGCCGTGCTGGGTCCGGGCGACCTCGTCGCCGGCCGTCAACATCGGCACGCCCTGGGAAAGGAGCAGCGTGGCCAGGAAGTTGCGCATCTGGCGCGCGCGCAACTCGAGGACGGCGGGGTCTTCGGTGTGGCCTTCGACGCCGCAATTCCAGCTGAGGTTGTGGACCTCGCCGTCCCGGTTGCCTTCGCCGTTGGCCTCGTTGTGCTTCGTGTTGTAGCTGACCAGGTCGCGCAGCGTGAACCCGTCGTGGCTCGTGACGAAGTTGATGCTCGCGTACGGGCGCCGCCCGCCCTGGGCGTAGAGGTCGCTGCTGCCGGCCAGACGGCTCGCCAGCTGCGACACCTGCCCGCCATCGCCGCGCCAGAACTGGCGCACGGAGTCGCGGTAGCGGCCGTTCCACTCGGTCCAGCCGGCCGGGAAGTTGCCCACCTGGTATCCGCCTTCGCCGAGGTCCCACGGTTCGGCAATCAGCTTCACCTGCGACAGCACGGGATCCTGCTGGATGATGTCGAAGAACGAGCCCAGCTTGTCGACCTCGTACAGCTCGCGCGCCAGCGCGCTCGCCAGGTCGAAGCGAAAGCCGTCGACGTGCATGTCGACGACCCAGTAGCGCAAGCTGTCCATGATGAGCTGGAGCACGCGCGGGTGCCGCATGTTCAGCGTGTTGCCGCACCCGGTGAAATCCTGGTAGCGCCGCGGGTCGCCCGGCGCGAGGCGATAGTACGAGGCGTTGTCGATGCCGCGCAGCGAGAGCGTGGGCCCGAGATGGTCGCCTTCGGCCGTGTGGTTGTAGACCACGTCGAGAATCACTTCGAGGCCGGCCGCGTGCAGCGCCCGCACCATCATCTTGAACTCGCGCACGGCGGCCATGCGCCCCTTCGCGCTCGCGAAGCGGCCGTCGGGGACGAAGTACCCCAGCGAGTTGTAGCCCCAGTAGTTCATCAGGCCCCGTTCCACCAGGTGTCGGTCGTTGGCGTGCAGGTGCACGGGGAGCAACTCGACGGCCGTCACCCCGAGGTCGCTCAGGTGCTGGAGCGCGGCGTCGGACGCCAGGCCGAGATACGTGCCCCGGAGGGGCGCCGGGACCTGAGGGTGGCGGTACGTGAAGCCCTTGACGTGAAGCTCGTAGATGACCGTGTCGTGCCAGGGCGTCAGCGGGCGTCGGTCGTCGCCCCAGGTGAACGCCGGGTCGATGACTGCGGCCAGCGGCGCCACCGCGGCGGTGTCCCGATCGTCCCGGACCAGATCGTCACCGTGGCGGCCGGGCGCGTAACCGAAGAGCGCGTCATGCCACAGAAGCGGCCTCCCGATGGCCTTGGCATACGGGTCGAGCACGATCTTCGACGGGTTGAAACGGTGCCCGGCGTGGGGCGCGTAAGGCCCGTGCACGCGCA
>JAFNAJ010000481.1 GCA_017860085.1 Acidobacteriota bacterium
CCATCTGCGCCGGTGTGCAGGACGGCTTCACGTAGAGGTCGAGCGCTTGGCGCGAGAAGTCGCGCACGAGCACGTCGAAGATCTGGTCGACGAGGTCGCCGTCGACACCCTCGTCGGCGTAGATCGCAGCGTTTTCGAGCACCAACTGTGCGTAGACGACCAGGGTGAACAGCTCGCCGACGGCGAGCAGGAAGTCGACGTCCTTTGCCTGCTCGTCGGTCGGCGTGGCGCGCATCAGCATCTCGCGGAACGTGGCGAGCTGCTCCCGGAACAGCACCACGTTGGGCTGAGGCCACGCGGCAAACACGGGTGCCGGATCGTGAAACTGGATCTTCCCGAGGCCCCGTGCCGGCCCCTGGTCCCAGAAGAACGCATCGTCGGCCGGGTCGTCCCGCCGCGGCACCGGCGGGTACAGCGCGTGCCCGAAGAAGTAGTTGCGCATGAACTTCACGATCAGCGCGATGTTCACGTGCACCGTGCCCTCGAGCTTGGGCAGGGCGCGGATGTCGCGGGCCGCCATCTCGAAGTAGGTGTCCCTCTCGAACCCCTTGGCGGCGATGACGTCCCAGAGGAGGTCGATCACGTGCTCGCCCTCCGTGGTGACCTTCATCTTCACCACCGGGTTGTAGAGCAGGTAGCGCCGGTCGTCGCGCGAGGCCGAGCGGAAGTAGTCGGCCGCCCTGAGCGCGAAGAGCTTCATCGCCACCAGCCGGGCGTACGCGTCGGTGAACATGCGCCTCACGTGCGCGAAGTCGGTGACCGCCATGCCGTAGAGGCGGCGGTTCGCCGCGTGCCGGATGGCCTCGTAGAAGGCGTGCGTACAGATGCCGATCGAGGCCCAGCCGAGGTTGTACTTGCCCACGTTCACCGTGTTGAGCGACGCGTCCCAGGCCGCCTGTCCGCGCAGCAGGATGTCCGCCTCGCCAATCGGGTAGTCGTGCAGCGCGAACTCGGCCACGTACGACTGGCTCGCCACGACGTTCTTCACGAGCTCATACTCGGGTCGCTTTGGATCGACCGCGAAGAAGACGTACTCGCCCGTGCCCGCCACCTTGCCGAACACCGAGAGCAGCGCCGCCTCGTTGCCGTTGCCGATGTAGTACTTGTCGCCGCGCGCCACGTAGGTGCCGGGGCCCGTCGGCACCAGCTCCATGTCGGAGGAGTAGATGTCGGCGCCGTGCTCCTTCTCCGAGAGCCCGAAACCGAAGATGGCGCCCTCCTCGAGCAGACGCGCCGTGCGCTGCTTGACGCCCTCGTTGCCGCTCATCCAGATCGGTCCCAGCCCCAGGATGGAGACCTGCCACGTGTACCAATAGGGCAGCCCGTAGAAACCGAGCACCTCGTTGAGCTCGCAGTTGCGCCAGGTGTCCCAGCGGGCGCCGGCGCTGCCGTAGGCCGCAGGCGTCAGGAACGTGGCGAACACCCGCTCGTGCTTCACGAAGTCGAGAAAGTCGGCGTACCACGTGCGGGCGAGGTCGTCCCTGCGGAGGTTCGCCTTGCCCTTTGATTCGAAGAACGCGATCGTCTTCGTGATGATCTCGCGCGAACGCGCGTCGGCATAGTGCCGGGCATGATGCTTCGGGTTCAACAGGATCATGGCGTTACGTCAGGGCCAGCGGCCCGCCATCGTGGGCGTGCAGGCGCTCGAGCAGGGTCCGTGCCTTGGTCGCGTCCTGCAGCGACAGGCGCCACAACCCGAACAGCGTCGATGCCTCCAGGATGTTGACGCCCATCCGCTGCACCACCTTCTGCGCATCGGCCGTCACCGCGATGGGCCGCTCGGACGGGCGTGCGCTTGGATCGACATTGGTGACGAGCACGACGCGGTCGCGCTCGTCAGCAAACTGCATGATCTGGAAGGCGTGCGCGAGGTCCTGGCTCGTCTTCTGGATCGGGCCGGCGGCGCCTGCAACGATGAACAGCAGGCGGCGCGCCTGGTCGAGCTTCGCGCTGATGGGGGCGTCGGCGTCCTGGGAGGGCTCCACTTCGCACTTGAGGCTCGAGAGCAGCGCGCGCACGGCGTGTTTCAGCGGGTCTCCCGTCTGCCAGAGCACGCGCCCGATGGCATCCATCGCGTGCATCTCGTCGGACAGGCGCTGGATCTCGGCCATCCGCGTTTGATAGCCGGGCGGCATCTCCCCCACGACCCAGTCGGGTGTCTCGGCAACCGTGGACCGTGCGAGCGCACTCATTCGTGTCCTCCTTGCCCGTGCGGTTCCGGGCCCTCGCGTCCCGCACGAGAATTCTACCGCGTTGGCCGGCTTGGCCGCGGATGAGCCAGAACCGTGATCGTCATGCCGAAACCGTCGGCCACCCGCGAGCGCTGCGTCAGACCATTGTCAGCGGTCGGTCAGACTTCCTGAACCGTCGTCTCCGCTGCCAACCCCCCGACCGACGCGCACTTACGCCCGATCCAGACCGAAACGACAGTGACGCCGTGTGATCTCGCCCGTGCGGGTCGACCGCGCTCGCGACAAGGCGCGAGGGTTGGCAGCACGGATGCATGACGGGTGTGCGGGAGGGATGTCTCCACACCCGCTGACCATGCGCACACTCACCCGGTTGATCCGACGCACCGAGGGCCAGGACCTCGTCGAGTATGCCGTCCTCATCGCGCTCCTCAGTCTCGTCATCATGGCGGGCGTGAGCCGCTTGGGCGTCAACATCAGCGG
>JAFNAJ010000091.1 GCA_017860085.1 Acidobacteriota bacterium
GGCACTGCCGGCCCGCGGCCGGGAACGGAGCGAAGATGTTCCAACCGTCGCACTCTCATGACCCCGAATCGTCCGGGCGGAGGCTCCTTCTCCTCGTGGCGGTTGGCGGCGTTGCCGTGGCGCTGGGCCTGATCTTGCTGATCTCGAGCTGGCGCACGCCTGAACCAGCCAGTGAATCGGCGTCAGCCGACGCCAGAGCCAGCGCGCCAGCCGACGCGCGAACAACGCCCGAGGCCGCGACACCCGAATCGGCGACTGAGGCTCCAGGGGCCGTGAGCCGACCCGCGCGACGTCGACCGCGACCCGAGCAGCCCGAAACGGCGCCCGAGCCGCCACCCGAGGCCAGCCCGGCGCACGTGTTGCGTATCGAGAGCGACGTCGAGGGTGCGTCGGTCTTCGTCGACCGCCAGTATCTCGGCACCGCGCCGGTAGAGACGACGGCCGTCGCGCCCGGGAGCCATCAGCTGAACGTGTCGGCTGACGGGTACGACGGGATCGCTCGGACCATCGACGTGGCCGAGTCTGGACCCACCACGATCGCGATTCGATTCCGCGAGGTGAAGCTCGATGCGTCGGTGGACGTCGTGCACAAGCACGCCATGGGGTCGTGCGACGGGCGGCTCCGGGCGAGCCCCGCTGGACTCCGCTACGAGACGTCGAACAAGAACGACGCGTTCACGTTGCCGTTTGCCGCCGTCGAGCAGTTCGACGTGGATTACCTGAAGAAGAACCTCCGGGTGAAGCAGCGCGGTGGGCGCACGTGGAACTTCACCGATCCCTCGGGCGATGCCGACAAGCTCTTTGTCTTCCATCGCGACGTGACCAAGGCCCGCGACCGGATGATCGAGCTGGGGAAGGGGCGGTGAAGCGACCTGTCCCGCGGGTCGACGTGGTGATGCGGCGCATCGGTCGCGCCATCCGGGTGATGGAGCTGCCGGCCATCGAGAAGCTCTCAGAGGAGAACGCCAGCACCCCATTCCAGACGCTGGTGGCCACGCTGCTGTCCGCGCAGACGAAGGACGCGGTCACCCACGCGGCATCGTTGCGCCTGTTCGGCGCGGCCGACACGCCGCAGGCACTGGCGCGGCTGCCGGAGCGCCGGATCGAGCGGCTGATCTACCCGGTGAGCTTCTATCGCAACAAGGCACGCCACGTGCGCGAGACCGCCAGGCAGATCGTCGAACGCTTCGGCGGCACGGTGCCGATGACCATGGACGAGTTGCTCACGCTCCCCGGGGTCGGTCGCAAGACGGCCAACCTCGTGCTCATCGTCGCGCACCAGAGCGAGGACAACATCTGCGTCGACACCCACGTGCACCGCATCGCCAACCGGTTTGGCTGGGTTCGGACCAGGACGCCCGAGCAGACCGAGCAGGCCCTCTACAAGGCTGCGCCGCACCGCTGGTGGGCCGACATCAACCTGTATCTGGTCACGTGGGGGCAACAGGTGTGCAAGCCGGTGTACCCGTTGTGCAGCGCCTGTGCTGTCGACGACGTGTGTCCGCGGATTGGAGTGACCCGCCAGGGGCGGGGCCGCAAGGCGGAGGAGACGACATGAAGACCACCCGCATCACGAACCTGCACGGTTGGCGATTGGCGACACTGCTGCTCGTCGCGCCCGTGGCCGTCGTGGGCCAGACAGCCCAGAGGACTGCGCCACCGAGCGCAGCGGCGGGCCCCGTCGTGGTCGTTGAAACCGCACGGGGCACGTTCGAGTTCCAGACCTATCCCGACGACGCCCCGAAGAGCGTCGAGCAGATCCTGCGGCTGGTGAAGCGGAACTTCTACAACGGCCAGCGCGTGCACAGGGTCGAGCCGAAGTTCGTCGTGCAATGGGGCGACCCGAAGTCGCGTGACATGACCAGGCGCGACACGTGGGGTATGGCGCCGGGGGCAGGGAGCGGCAAGCCCATCGGCGTGGCTGAGATTTCCAAGACGCGCTTGCACGTGAAGGGGGCTGTGGGGCTGGCGCACGCCGGCGACCCGACCCAGGCCGACAGCCAGATCTACGTGATGCTGAGCGACCGACCTGCCCTCAACGGCAAGTACGCGGTCATCGGGAAGGTCGTCAGCGGCATGGACGTGGTCGAGAAGCTGCAGGTCGAGGACGTCGTCAAGAAGATGTACGTGAAGGGCGCGGCGAAGTAGCCAGCCGAACGATCCCGGCCACCTGCGGATAGCGCTCGACGAAGGTCTGGGGGTACTCGCCAGCGACCGGCTCGCCGAGGCGGTGCTTGAGCATCACCGCGTTGGCCACGGCCTTGGCCTCGAAGTGGTTGTTCATATAGAGGTACAACTTCTTCACCAGTCGCCGCGAGACTGAGGCCGCCTCGACGAAGGGCTCGAGCTCCTCTGCCGAGTAGAGATAATCGTAGCGGTCCTCGGCCGCGTCGTGGTGCCACCACTTGTCGGCATTCCGACCGTGCAGCCGCATGTACGAGAAGCCCCGCACGTTCGGCAGCAGGTTCTGCCGAATCGAAAAGCGGAACTTGGGCTCGTCGATCTGCACCCACGCTGCCTCGTGGCGGTTGAGCAGGTCGAGCGTATCGGCCGTCCGGTCGCTCCAGGTGCGGTGGCGGAGCTCGACGGCCATCGCGTAGTCCTCAAAGACGTCCAGCAGCCAGTCGAGAAACTCGGTCGACTCGGGCGAGACCCTGAAGCTTGGTGGAAACTGCGCAAGCACGGGACCGAGCTTGCCGGCTGACGCGAGCGGGTCGATGGCCCGTTTGAACGTGTCGACGTCGACCGTGGTTGGCCTGGACGCCGGCTCGGTACTCACCTCGGCGAACATCGAGGGGTGCGTGAATCTCTGGTAGAGCTTCACCGCGAACTCGAAGTCCGGAGGCGTGCGCCGGGCCCAACTGGCGGTCACACTCGGAGTGGGCACCCGGTAGAAGGTCGAGTTGACCTCCACCGTGTCGAAGTGCTCGGCGTAGTACGCCAGTTCATCGAAGGCTCGAGCGCGTGACGCCAGCCTCGACGCCCGTGGTGGCGTCGGAGCGGTGAGCGCGAAATCGCTGCCCGTCGGCGGCCCTCCGACAACGGAGGGCGAGCCGGGCGTCGGGTAGAACACCCCGTTCCACGTACCGCGGCCGGCAGGGTAGCTCCAGCCGGACGTGCCGACCCGCAGGGGCGCTGGTCGCGTGCCGTCCTGGCCGGTCATCGAGGGGCGCCTCCTCCTGCCCCGGACGGTGAGTGACCCGGGTTGTGCACGAGGTACACGGCAACGGGGTCGATCCCGTTCATCTTGTACCCCACGAACTGGAACGCGTCGTTTCCATCCAGGCGATCGCGCAACTCACGAGAGTCGAACTGCTGGGTATGGATCAGCAGGTAGCGCACGCTGCGGTCGCGAAGCAGCCCGACGGTATCCTGATCGGGCAGCCTCTGCATGCGTTCGATGAAATCGATGTAGGAGGTTGGATACGCGCCACTGTACCCGTTTGCGAGCGGTTTCCAGTGGAAGATCGAGCTGTATTGATAGCGAGCCTCCTTGCCGGGCAAGGCGGACGCACCGGGAAGGGGCCACTCGAGCACCGTGCCCCCGGGTTGTTCGGCCAGCCAACGGTAGGCAGCCGGCGCCTTCGTTGGCAGCCGCTCCATGGGCAGAGCGAAGACGAGATACTCCCCGAGCATGCCGGCGGCCAATACCATCGTCAGCACCGCCGTGCCCCGACGGCCGAACGGTGCGGCGATGGCACGCGCGAGTCGCGCCGTGCCAAGCGCCGCGAGCACGGCGACGCCAAGGAGCGTCGCCATGCCGAAGCGAGCCGGGACGCGGAGGCCACGATAGACGAACACGTGCCGCCGCAGGAACGGATATACGTGGCCGTTGACCCCCAGCGAGCCGTCGACGGCCACGATCGTTGCCACGACGTAGGCGACGCGAGTTGCAGAGAAAGGGGGTGCGGCTCCAATCACCGCCAGGCCCAGCGCGATGGCGCCGGGGAACAACTGTCTCTCGTTGTCACCGTGCCGGGAGAACGTCCAGCCCCAGAGCGTGCTCCAGGCCGGCGCGCTCAGGTAGTTCTCGACCCTGGCGCTGAAGGTTCCCGTGTCCTCGAGCGACCGCTCGCCCATGCGCTTCGCATTGGCCACATACGGCGACATGTACGGAAGCGCGACGAGACTCACCACCATGGCCGCCACCGCCACCGGACGAAAGGGCAGCGGCCGCCGGCTCCGCGCAATGCCGAGCGCCAGGACGACCCCAATCACGGCCAATATGGTGACCAGGAAGACGCCGTAGTAGATGCACGACAGCAACTGCAAGGCCGCGAACAGGCCCAGCCGGCGTCCGTCTGCTCGGCGCCCGCTCTCGAAGACGCGATGCAAGGCCCAACAGGCGAGCGGCATCCATGGCGCCCAGAGCAGCTCGAGGTGCATCAAGTGGTCGAACCTGAACGGTGCGAATCCGAAGACGATGCCCGCGAGCAGGGCGGCCTCACGTCGATGCGTCAGCTCATGGGCGAGGAGGGCCATGCCGAGTCCGCACGCGACGAAGGATATGAGCACGAGTGCGTTGTACACCACGACGGGCGGGACGCCCACCCAGATGAAGGGCGCGCTGGCGAGGCCCTGCAGCAGGATCGCGTCGGAGTAGGCGAGTGTTCTCGGTTCAGGAAAGAAGATGTTCGCATCGAACAGATGGAGCGGATCCCGGACGACCTGGTGAGCCACCCAGGCGATTCGCCAGACGCTGAACAGCGTGTCGTGGTGCACCGGCACCGACGACATCTCGGCCGCCTGCGGCCAGGTCAGGAAGACGGCGATCGCGGTGTAGACACCCGCGAGCGCCAACCAGAACGCTGTCGGAGCGTGGTCGGACGTCCGGGCTCGGTCCATCGTGGCTGCTCAGAGCATCGCGTAGGCGTCCTTGTCGAAGCCGAAGATGACCGTGGAGCCCTTCACGAGCACGGGCCGCTTGATCAGATTGGGCTGCTCCACCATGAGGGTGATGGCTTCCTTCTTCGTGCGCGGCAGGGGGCGCGTCTTGAAGACGGGGCTGCGCTTGCTGACGAAGTCGAGGAAGCGATCGGCCTCGACGTGCGCCTCGAGGAACTCGCGTGACGGGGGAGTCTTGGTGATGTCACGCTCATCGACGACGATCTGGCGTTCGGCCAGGTAACTCCTGGCGTTCTTGCACGTCGTTCAGGTCGGCTTACAGTAGAAGATCGGTTTCGCCACGGGGCACGCCTCCTGCCAAAGGGGACGGGATCATTCTACGACCCCTCGTCGTCGGGAGCGCAGGGCGGCCACGCTACAATGGCACCGGGTATGACCACCCGCCTCTACTACACCGAGCCCTGGCGACGGGAGTTCGACGCGGAGGTCGTGGACGTCACCGACGTTGGCGGCCGGCGCGCCGTTCGTCTCGACCGAACGGCCTTCTACCCGACATCTGGCGGGCAGCCGTTCGACACGGGAACCATCGGCGAGGCGCGCGTCGTGGACGTGACGGAGGACGAAGCCTCGGGCGAGGTGCAGCATGTCATCGACGGCGCGGTGTCCGTGGGCGACCGCGTGCGTGGCGTGATCGACTGGACACGCCGCTTCGACCACATGCAGCAGCACACGGGGCAGCACATGCTGTCGGCCGCGTTTGCGCACGGGCATGGCGTGCGCACCGAGAGCTTCCACCTCGGAGCGGACGTGTCGACGATCGACCTGGCGCGCGAGGTGTCGGCCGATGAGATCGCGACGGCCGAGGCGGAAGCCAACCGGGTGGTCTGGGAGGATCGCCCCGTGGCGATCCGGTTCGTGGCCGAAGACGAGGCGGCGCGGCTCCCGCTGCGGAAGCAGCCGGTGAAGAGCGGCCGTCTCCGGCTCATCGAGGTCGAGGGCTTCGACCTGTCGGCCTGTGGCGGCACGCACGTGTCACGCACGGGGGCCATTGGGATCATCGCCGTTCGTGGCTGGGAACGCTTCCGTGGCGGGTCGCGCCTCACGTTCGTCTGCGGACGCCGCGCGCTGGGTGCGCTCCGCGCCCTGCGGGACTCGGCCGATGGAGCAGCGCGCCAGCTCACGGTGCACCCCGACGAATTACCCGCCGCGGTGGAGCGTCTGCTGGTCGAGCGCAAGGAGACGCAGCGAGAGCTGCGGGGGTATGTCGAGCGCCTTGCCAGGTACCAGGGCGAGGAACTGGCCCAGGGCGCCGAACGGGTTGGCGCCGTGGCGATCGTCGTCGAGGCGCTCGAGGGCTACGATGCCAATGCCCTGAAGGTCGTCGGGACGCGGCTCGTGCGCGAGCCCGGCCGGATCGCCGTGTTGTTTTCGCGTGCGCGCCCGGCGCTCGTGATCGCGTTGCGGAGCGGCGACGTGGCGTCGGTGGACTGCGGCGCGCTCGTCCGGGAGCTTTTCGCTCGCTTTGGCGGCAAGGGTGGCGGACGTCCGGACCTGGCCCAGGGCGGCGGGCTGGAGGCTTCCCCGGACGCCCTGGTCACCGCGGCCCGCGAACTGGTCGGTCTGGGGCGTCTCCCGCCCGGCTGAGGCACGCCAGAGCCGCACGCCCGGTCGCGCAGACCGGCGGTACATCCCTTGCTTTTGGACGGTTGCGACCCCGTTAGTGCCGGTTTTCTGTCGGTGTCGTGTGTCGCCAGAACCTTGGAACCCTGGGCCCCTAGAACCCTGAAAATGTCTACGAACGCACCCGTCCTTGAGCTGAACGACGAGGGATTCCTCGTGCACCCGGAGGTCTGGGACCGCGACGTGGCCCTCGCGCTCGCCCGCGACCAGGAGGGCCTGTCAGGCCTCAACGAGAAGCACTGGGCGGTGGTGGACTACATCCGCACCTACTGGCTCGAGCACGGGATGGCGCCGATGGTGCGTGCGCTCTGTCAGCACACGGGCCTGCGGCTCCGGGAGGTCTACGAGCTCTTCCCTTCGGGTCCGGCCAAGGGCGCGTGCAAGGTCGCGGGTCTTCCCAAGCCCGACGGCTGCGTCTAACCGGAAAAGGGGACAGGCACTGCCGATCGTCGTCCGGATTCTCGACATGGGCATACTACGCACGCTGGCCGGCCTCGCCTTCCTGGTGTCGATCGCTGCCCTGACGTGGCAGGCGCGGCGCGCACTCAGCCAGGGCCCACCGCGGGTCGAGGCTCCGCCGCGCGGTCGCGCTCGCGATGGCGTGGCCTACGCCTTCGGCCGGGGGATGAGTCCATGGGCCAAGGAGAGCGCACGGCTGCACCCCGCCGTGTACGTGGCCGGCGTCCTCTACCACGTTGGCATCTTCACGAGTATCGGGGTCGTGGGACTCGTCGTCGCGGGAGCGCCCTGGCTCGACCGCGTTTCGGTTGTCGTCGCGCCGCTCCTCGCGCTCTCGGCCGTGGCCGGTATCGGCTTACTGGCACGGCGGGTCGCGACGCCAGGGATTCGCACGGTGAGCAGCCCGGACGATTACGCCTCGAACCTCGCCGCCACGCTGCTCATCGTCGCCGCACTGGTGTCGATGGCCAGTGACGGGCCCGCACCCTCGCTGCTGGTCGTGGCGACGCTCGTGTTCCTCTACGCCCCGCTCGGCAAGATTCGGCACTGCGTGTTCTTCTTCCTCGCCCGGGCCGGTTTCGGCCGGCTGCTGGGTCGTCGCGGCGTGCTGCCCGGCGTTGCGCACGGGGCCCGTCCGTGAGCGCCGGATCCGATCCACGGCCCGCACCCGTCGGCGCCTTCGAGGCCGCGCTGGCGAACCTGACAGACGACACACTGGCGAAGGTGCGTCGGGCGTTCCACGCGGCCCTGCACCGTGGCGACGCCGTGCACCTCGAGGCGTGCGTGCACTGCGGTCTGTGCGCCGAAAGCTGTCATTACGCGCGCGTGGACGACGAGACGCAGTCGCTGCCGGCCTACAAGCTCGATCTCATCGCATCCGTCTATCGTCGCGATCGATCTTGGCTGGGCCGTGTCGCCCCGCACTGGGTCGGTGCGCGAGATCTCGACGCCGACACAGTCCGCGAGTGGGTGGATGCGCTGTTCGGCCGGTGCACGATGTGCGGCCGCTGCATGGTCAACTGCACGATTGGCATCGACGTGCCGACGCTCGTACGAGCCGCGCGAAGCGCGCTGGCGGCCGCGGGTCTGGTTCCTCCGGAGCTGCAGGCCACGGTCGACCGGGCTCTCACCTCGGGCAACAACATGGGCATCTCGCGGGACGAATGGGTCGAAACGGTGCGCTGGCTCGAGGACGAGCTGCGGGCCGAGCTCGACGACCCCTCCGTACGGATGCCGCTCGACGAGCCCAACGCGACGTTTCTCTACACAGTCAACCCGCGCGAACCCAAGTTCTTCCCGCTGTCGCTCATGGCGGCCGCCCAGATCTTCCACCAGGCCGGCGAGCGGTGGACCTTGTCGAGCGACAATTTCGACCTGACGAACTACGGCTTCTTCTCCGGTGACGACGGGGCGGCCGCGACGATCGCCGCGCGGCTCGTCGCGTCGGCTCGCGAGCTGCGAACAGGCACCATCGTGTTGGGCGAGTGCGGTCACGGGTTCGCAGCGAGCCGATGGCACGGCCCCTCGTGGATGGGAGCCGCGCCAGACGTCACGTATCGAAGCGTC
>JAFNAJ010000482.1 GCA_017860085.1 Acidobacteriota bacterium
CTGACCGTCTACACCGGGCGGGTCAGGCACCTCAGGTTCGACCGACAGTAAGGGACCCCGTGATCTTGACGCGTTGCGGCGCCAGCCGGTATCCTGACGCCTGGGATTGCCGCACTGCGGCAACCCGCCCACGTCTTGTCATCGTCGCCTGCAAGGAGGCCCGTCGTGACCACCGCGGCGTCATCCAGCCTGAAGGGCCTCGAGGTTCGAGGCCATGTGTCGCCCGACTTCGCCGAGATCCTGACCCCCGAGGCGCTGCGCTTCGTCGAGGGGTTGGTGCGCGACTTCGGCCCGACCCGCGACGTGCTGCTCGCGGCGCGGGTCGAGCGCCAGAAGCGGCTCGATGCCGGCGAACTGCCCGACTTCGCGCCCTCGACCGCCAACATCCGGCAAGCCGACTGGCGCGTGGCGCCGATTCCCGCGGACCTGCGCGATCGCCGGGTGGAGATCACCGGGCCCGTTGATCGGAAGATGGTGATCAACGCCCTCAATTCGGGCGCCAGCGTCTTCATGGCGGACTTCGAGGACGCGAACTCGCCGACGTGGGACAACCTGGTGCAGGGCCAGATCAACCTGCGGGACGCCGTTCGGCGGACCATCTCGTTCGTCTCGCCGGAGGGCAAGAAGTACGCGCTGAAGGACAAGACCGCCGTGCTCGTCGTGCGGCCGCGCGGCTGGCACCTGGTCGAGAAGCACGTGCTTCTCGACGGCAAGCCCATCCCGGCGTCGCTCTTCGACTTCGGCCTGTACTTGTTCCACAACGCGAAAGCGCTGCTCGATCGAGGCACGGGCCCGTACTTCTACCTGCCCAAGCTCGAGAGCCACCTCGAGGCCCGGCTCTGGAACGACGTGTTCAACAAGGCCCAGGACCTGCTGAAGATCCCGCGCGGCAGCGTCCGGGCCACCGTGCTGATCGAGACGATCCTCGCCGCCTTCGAGATGGACGAGATCCTGTACGAGCTGCGGGACCACTCCGCCGGCCTCAACTGCGGCCGGTGGGACTACATCTTCTCGATCATCAAGAAGCTCCGCGGCCATGCTGCCTTCACGATGCCCGACCGGGCGCAGGTCACGATGACGACCCACATGATGCGGTCGTACTCGCTGCTCGCGATCCAGACGTGCCACCGGCGGGGCATCCATGCCATCGGCGGCATGGCCGCGCAGATCCCGATCAAGGACGACCCGACCGCCAACGAGGAGGCGCTCGCGAAGGTCCGGGCCGACAAGGAGCGCGAGGCCGGCGACGGTCACGACGGCACGTGGGTCGCCCACCCGGGCCTCGTACCCATCGCGAAGGAGATCTTCGACGCGAAGATGCCGGCGCCCAACCAGATCGACCGTGCGCGCGACGATGTGCAGGTGACGGCGAAGGACCTGCTCAGCATGCCGCAGGGGACCATCACCGAGAAGGGCCTCCGCCACAACATCGACGTGGGGATCCAGTACATGGCCTCCTGGCTCTCGGGCAACGGGTGCGTGCCCATTTATCACCTGATGGAGGACGCGGCGACCGCCGAGATTTCGCGTTCGCAGCTCTGGCAGTGGGTCCATCACCCGAATGCCGTGCTGGCCGACGGGCGCAAAGTGGATGGCGCGCTCATGAAGCAGTTGTTTGAGGAAGAGGTGGACAAGCTGAAGGCCAGGGTCGGCGACCACGCCTATCGTGTCGGCCACTACGACCTGGCCCGCGCCCTCATCGAGGACATCGCGCTCAAGAAGGAGTTCACCGAGTTCATGACCACGGTCGGCTACGAGCATCTGGGCTGATGCGCGCGCCCGACCCCTGCAGTCAGGAGAGCCGTCAATGAAGGACAAGGACGTCACTGCGCTCGAAGCCGCCTGGAAGACCGACCCTCGCTGGGCCGGCGTCACGAGGCCGTACACCGCCGAGGACGTGATCCGGCTGCGCGGGTCCATCAAGATCGAGTACACGCTGGCCACGCTCGGCGCCGATCGCCTGTGGCACATGCTGCACACCGAGCCGTTCATCCGGGCTCTGGGTGCCCTGACGGGCAACCAGGCGGTCCAGATGGTGCAGGCGGGGCTGAAGTCCATCTACATGAGTGGATGGCAGGTGGCGGGCGACATGAACACCGCCAACCAGACCTACCCCGATCAGAGCCTGTACCCCGTGGACAGCGTGCCCAACCTCGTGCGCCGCATCAACAACGCGCTGCAGCGCATGGATCAGATCACGCACGAGATGGGGAAGGACGAGCGCTTCCCGTTCTGGTACGTGCCCATCGTGGCCGACGCCGAAGCCGGGTTCGGCGGTGTGCTCAACGCCTACGAGTTGATGAGGGCGTTGATCGAGGCCGGTGCGGCCGGCGTGCACTTCGAAGACCAGCTGTCGTCGGCGAAGAAGTGCGGGCACATGGGCGGTAAGGTGCTGGTGCCTACACAGGAAGCCATTCAGAAGCTGGTCGCGGCGCGCCTGGCCGCCGACGTCTGCGGCGTGCCCGCCGTGCTCGTGGCGCGCACCGACGCCAACGGTGCCAACCTCCTCACCAGCGACGTGGACAAGCGCGACAGGCCCTTCTGCACCGGCAAGCGCACCAGCGAGGGCTTCTTCGAGGTGAAGGCCGGTCTCGACCAGGCCATCGCCCGTGGGCTCGCGTACGCGCCGTACGCCGACCTGGTCTGGTGCGAAACGGCCCACCC
>JAFNAJ010000092.1 GCA_017860085.1 Acidobacteriota bacterium
CTGGTCTGCGCAAGGCACGCCGCGAACGACGCTCGGTGTTGATCCGGCTTCAGGCCGACGGCCGTGTCCAACTCCTCCACAAAAGAGCCGGAGCAGTCGCAGTCCCTGGTTCGCCGCAGCGCCGCAACATCACTTCGCGACCGTGAACCGCGATCTGCGGCTTCTGTGCGGCCGAGGGTCCGTCCGTTCGTCGTTCGCGAAGATCCGCAGTCTCCTTCGGACGGGGCGACCACGCAGCCCCCTTGCAACAACTTGCAAGCCGTTCCGGAAAAGGCGTCCCCAAGAGGGGGCGAACGGCCATTCGGCCGGACACTTGCAACGAACGGCAGGCCGCGCGCTCGTCGACGCGCCCGTGTGCTACCCAACGACCGCTGTATTCGGACCGAAATCCACAGAAGATCGTGGGAGGGCTCGTCCCCGTGGGTCTGTCGCGATGTCGTCGAGATCCACCTGCCGGTTCCCGACGGCGCGTGCGCACTTGCGCGCGCGAGACTCGGCGGTGCCGTTCCCGGTCGACGAGGCCCCTCCGCATCGCCTTGCGATCCCCTCGTCAGCGAGCAGACGACGAAGCCGAGCGGCGCAGCGCAGCTCTTGCTGCTGGCCTGCTGGACCGTGCGGTTCGCCGTCCCTTCCTGCTCACGAGGCGAATCTCCACTCGACAGCCCAGCGCGTTCGCGTACCGCTGCAGGGTCGCGATGGAGGGGGAGTGTTTGGTGTGGGCCGATTCAAGCCGAGCGATGGCGGACTGCGTGGTCCCGACTCGAGCCGCCAACTCGGCTTGAGTGAGCCCAGCCTCCGCTCTCGCCCTGAGCACCTCATCGACGAAGGCAAACTCGTCGGCGAGTTCGTCGTAGGCCTTCTTGACACCAGGCCGCGCGAACGCGCGCGCCTTGAACTGCTTCAGCGTGCTAGGCATGACTCAAGTCCTTCAGCGGCCGTGACGGCGGCCGCCGTGACGACCGCCGTCGTGGCGGGCTCGGTGGTGAACTCGGTGCCGCCGAGTTGCTCGACCGTGATCGTCAACGGCTTCACCCACTCGCAATGCGGTTGCATCGGCGTGACCTCGCCGCGATGAACTGGCCCGATCGCGTGTCACCCACAGGAGATCTCTATGCCGATCAACAGCTTCTATCGGAACCCCTTGGCCGTTCTCGTCGCGGCGACCTTCGTGTCCGCAAGTCCGGGACCGACAGAAGCCTGCACGCGAGCGCTGTACATCGCAAAGGATGGCACGGTCATCGTCGGCCGCTCCATTGACTGGGGCGAACACATGATGTCCAACATGTGGGTGTTGCCACGCGGCCTGAAGCGCGACGGCCGGGGTGGCAAGAACACCGTCTCCTGGGTGTCGAAGTATGGCAGCGTGATCGTTTCGGCCTACGACATCGGCACGGCCGAAGGGATGAACGAGATGGGGCTGGTGGTCAACGAGCTCGCGCGGCGAGCCAGGACCTGCTTCAGTAATCGTGACACTGCCGTTCTCTCCGTCGACCTTCAGCGTTCAGCACGCTTCCTCATGGCCTGCCGGATCCGGTCCCAGCGGCCGCTACCTGATTCCCTCGACGAGGTAGACGTCGGTCAGGAGCCGGGAGTAGCTGTGAACAAAATACCGCGCGTCCGGGCTCAGCAGGATCTGGCTGACGCGAAGACCTTCGACGTTTGGCGGGGTCACGTCGAACAACGGCGTGACGCGCCCCGTCGCAACCTCGAGCGCTCGCACGTGCCACGTGCCTCCCACGTTGCGCCCGATGTACAGAGCCCGGCCGTCGGAGGACCACTCCAGGGGCACGTCGGGGTCCGCCAGCCCGGGAATCGACTCAGAGCCTTCGCTGCCGACCCGGTAGGCGTGCATCCGACCATCAGGGCCACGGGCGACGAGCCGCGTTCCGTCTGGCGAGACGGGCATCGTCCACAAGCGCACGGGCTCGATGCCTTCGGCTGTGAACGGTTGCGCCGCGCCATCAGTCACGGTCATGACGTAGCCCCGGGCCCTGTGCCCCTGCGACCGCGCGATGCAGACGATTCGCGCCCCATCCGGCAGCCACCTGGCACTCTCCACGACCAGACCGTCCGGATTCGGCAGCTGGCGAGTCTGACCCGGGCCCGTCGGGTGCAGGAGGATGCGCGAAGGCGATTCGGGCGAGATGGCGAGGACCCACTGACCATCCGGGGAGATCTGCATGCCTTCGCCCTCGCCGAGACGCACGGCGGCTGGCCCGTCGACGTGGCGGAGGTAGGTCGCGTAGTGTTCAGCGTACTGGTCGGTAATGAGGAGCGTACTCCCGTCGGCCGTGATCTGCATGCCGACGGAGCCCTCGCGGGCGAGCGAGAAATCGCGCGAACGGTCGGAGCCCGCCGCCAGCGCCTCGATGTTGCGTAGATAGGTCTCGCGGCCCAGCAGCAGCCGGCCATCGCGCGCGACGTCGAAGACCACGATGTGCGCCAGGCCGCCGAACAGGTAACGCTGGCGGCCAGAGAGATCGACAGCGCGCAACGCAGCGTTCTCGCCAGCGCGGGAGGCCGTGTACCAGATCTCCTTGCCGTCGGGCCCCCACGCGAGGCTGCGAAGACCGGCGCCCCACAGCTCGGTCAGTCGGGTCCTCGCGCCGTCGAGCCCCATGACGGTCACGTACCCAACGTCGTCGCTGAAGAGCGGATGGTCAGCGAACGCGAGCCGGTCACCTGTGGGCGACAGCCTGAGATGACTGACGTACCCGCCGGTCTCGTAGAGTACGTTGCCCATGGGCCACTCGACCCGCTCACGACCGTCGACGCGTCGCACGACGGCGAAGGCCGAGCCGTCAGGCGTCCAGTCGGCCTCCCGCACTGGTTCGAGTATCTCGCGCGCGCTGCCCCCCAGCAGCGGCGCCCGCGCGAGCGTGCCGTGCCCCATCCAACCCTCGTAGGTGTGGTCGATGGACACGGCCATCTCCCCCGTGGGCGAGATGGCGAGGATCTCGGCGTTCGGGAGGCCGAGAGGCCTCGACTCCGCCGTCTCGGTGCGCGTGATGAAGAGCCGCGTGGGTTGCCCGTTCCAGGCCGCGCCGTAAACCACTGTCTTGCCGTCGGGCGCAAAGCGCGCGCTCCGCACGATGCCGCGCCCGTAGGTGAGCCGCGTGAACGAGGGCTCGCCCTGCCGACCCGCCCCCCAGCCGGCGCGGCCGGCAAGGAGGCCTGCAACGAGTCCCACGGCGAGCATGCTCGCGGCGAGGGCGGCCGCGACCAGCGCCGCCATCCGTCGAGGTCGTTCCTCGGCGAGCCCAACAGGCCCGTGGGCCGGCGTCGACTCGCTGAGCTTGCTCTCGAGGTCGAAAGCAAGATCATGCGCCGACTCGAAACGCTCAAGCGGGTTCTTCTCGAGGCACCGCCGGACGATCCGATCGAGCCCGAGTGGGAATTCGCCGTCGGATCTCGCCAGCTTC
Source organism: Acidobacteriota bacterium (assembly GCA_017860085.1). Classification (GTDB taxonomy): domain Bacteria; phylum Acidobacteriota; class Vicinamibacteria; order Vicinamibacterales; family JAFNAJ01; genus JAFNAJ01. The sequence goes on from JAFNAJ010000092.1 coordinate 3,423, forward strand.
GGCGGTTCCTCGTTCAGGATCGCGTACATCGTCTCCAGTTCGGTCGCGCGCCGGAAGGCGCGCGTGCCCGTGAGCATCTCGTAGAGCACGCAGCCGAGCGCGAAAATGTCGGCGCGATGGTCGGCCCGCTCGCCTCGGACTTGCTCCGGCGCCATGTAACCCGCGGTACCCATGACCGTCCCGGGGTCGGTCCGATGAGGGGTCGTCGGCGCCTCGGCATCGGGAGTGGAACGGTCGCCAACCAGCCGCGCAAGGCCGAAGTCGAGCACCTTGACGAGCCCGCTGGGGAGGATGAAGACGTTCTCCGGCTTCAGGTCGCGGTGGACGATCCCCTTCGCGTGGGCGGCGGCGAGGCCGTGTGCGATCTGCGCCCCGTAGTCGAGGGCCTTGCGCAGGCTGACCGGCCCGGCAGCGAGCCGATCGCGGAGCGTCTCGCCATCGAGCAACTCCATGACGGCGTACGCGTGGCCGTCACTCGTGCCGAAGTCGAAGATCGTGAGGACGTTGGGATGCGAGAGTGCGGCGATCGCCCGCGCCTCGCGCTCGAAGCGGGCGCGGTGCTCGAGACTGTCGGCAACGATGTCAGGCAGCACCTTCACCGCGACATCCCGGCCGAGCTTCGGGTCGCGGGCGCGGTACACCTCGCCCATCCCACCCGCGCCGAGCGGCGCGACGACCTCATACGGCCCGAGGCGAGTGCCAGGAGCGAGCGCCATCAGTCGACCCCGGAGGATGCACTTCAGCATAGCGCCGTCTGGCGGGCAGTCAAGCGCGCGGGGCCGGACGGCGCGGCCGGTGGCACGTTGCACGCGAAGCGCGCGCGATGGGAAGGCGAGACCGCCGCTGACGCTCCGCGATTTTCCGGAACTCAGCCAGGCAGAACCGCCTCGATGAGGCTGGGGCCCCGCTCGGCCAGAGCCCGAGCAAACGCCACGAGGATCTCGGTGTCGGTGTACACGCTGCAGGCTGGCACACCGAACCCTCTTGCCAGGTCGGCCCAGTTGATCGCCGGCCGTGTCAGGTCGGTGAGTGAGAGCGCCGTGGGGCCGGGCCGACTCGTGAGCTGTGCGAGTTCGGACTGCAGCGTGCGGTAGCGGCGATTGGCGCACACCACCACGGTGATGTCGGCACTCTCGCGCGCCATCGACCAGAGAGCCTGCAGCGTATGCAACCCGCACCCATCGGCCTGGTAGGCAAGCACGCGCCGGTCCGGGCAGGCGAGTGCGGCGCCCAGCGCGGTTGGGAGCCCCTGCCCCATCCCGTCCCCGGTCAGGCCCAGCACCGTGTGCGGGGCGGCCGTGGCCGCGTACGTCGCGGTCCAGGCCAGGCCTGTCGTCGCCGCTTCGTTCACGACGATGGCGCCTTCCGGCGTGAACGCCGCGAGAGCACGGCCAAGGCTGGCGGGATCGAGTGGCTGGCCCGTGGGGACAAACGCGGTCGTGTCCGGCGCCACGACACGCACGGCGGGCGCGTTCAACGCCTGCGCGACCGCTTCGAGCGCCTGCGCAGCATCAACGCCCGTGTCCGGGTCTGCCAGGGTGTGCACGCTCGCGTCGTCCGGCAAGAGACGCGAAGGCTGGTCGGGATCGGCAGGGGAAGAGACCGGCTCCCGCGCGCCCGCCAGCACGAGGGTTCTCACGTTGCCGAGTGCCCTGCGCGCCGGCTTCGGAAAATGGGGCAACAGGCTCACGCTGGGCAAGTGACGGCCACCCTCCTGGCGAGCCGGCCAGGTCTCGATCCAAGCCTCACACCCTGTGGCCGCCGACACGCGCCCGGCCGCACGCAGACCCCGTTCCGTCAGGGCGTTGCCGCCGAGGAACAGTCCGCAGCCACCGCCGCGAAGCAGCCGCGCCGCTTCTTCCACCGCGGAACTCACCACGTCGTGAAGCGCAGGCGCAGGTGTCACGGGCGGCACGGCAGGCCCCGCGCCCCATTGGCAGTCGGCTGGAATGATCAGGGAGGCCACGCGCCCCGGGGGACCGAGTGCCGCCTGGACGGCCGCCAGGCTCGCCTCCGCCGCCTCCTGTGATGACGTCACGGTTCGCGTCCAGCCGACGGTTCCGGCCAGCGCGGCGATGTCCGACGTCGGGGGCCCATCAAACGCAAGATGGTGCCTCGCGTGGTCGCCGACCCAGTTGACCACGGGGCTCCGCGCCCGACGCGCGTTGTGCAGGTTGGCCAGCCCGTTGGCGAGACCGGGCCCGAGATGAAGAAGCGTCGCGGCAGGCCGACCGGTCATGCGCGCCCACCCATCGGCCGCGCCCGTGCAGACCCCTTCGAACAGGCCGAGCACGACTCGGATGCCAGGCACATGATCGAACGCCGCGACGATGGGCAGTTCGGTGGTGCCGGGGTTCGCGAAGCAGATGTCGACGCCGGCCCGCACTGCAGTCTCGACCAGGCTCACTGCGGCAGTGGTCATGTGCACCTCCTCATGTCGTCGACAACCGACCCGGGCTGCTACCTCCCGATCATCTGGACCAGGAACGCCCACTCGTCGGCCACGTTCTCGATCTGCATCCACGTGGGCTTCCCGGCGCCGTGACCGGCCCGCGTTTCCACCCGGATCAGGATGGGGTTCGCGCAGGCCTGCGCCTGCTGCAGGCGCGCCGCGTACTTGAACGAGTGCCAGGGGACGACGCGATCGTCACGGTCGGCCGTGGTCACGAGCGTCGGAGGATAGCAGGCGCCCTCCCGGATGTTGTGGTACGGCGAATAGGCGAAGAGCGCCTTGAATTCCCCGGGGTCCTCCGACAAGCCGAAGTCGCTCGACCACTGCCGCGCGTTGGCGCTTGCGGTGTGGTAGCGAAGCATGTCCATGACGCCAACCTCGGGCAGCGCTGCCCCGAAGAGTTCGGGACGCTGGTTGAGCACCGCGCCGATGAGAAGGCCGCCGTTCGACCCTCCCTGGATGGCCAGGCGCGCGGGGCTCGTGTACTGCTCGCGGATCAGGTACTCAGCGGCCGCGATGAAATCGTCGAACACGTTCTGCTTCTTGAGCCTGGTGCCCGCCCGGTGCCACGCCTCGCCGTACTCGCCGCCGCCGCGAAGGTTGGCAAGCGCGTAGACGCCGCCTTGTTCGAGCCAGACGACGCGCGCGATCGAGAAGGAGGGCGTCTCCGAGACGTTGAAGCCGCCGTAGCCGTAGAGCAACGTCGGGTGGCTGCCGTCGAGCACGAGGCCCTTCTTGTGGACCACGAACATTGGCACGCGTGTGCCGTCCTTGCTCGTGTAGAACACCTGCCGCGTCTCGTAGGCGTCGAGGTCCGCGGCAACCTTCGCCTGACGGAAGAGATCGCTGCGGCCCGTGGCGACGTCGTATCGGTAGATCGTGGACGGGGCCGTGAAGCTGGTGAACGCGAAGAACGTCTCGGGCTTGTCGGGGTGGCCGCCGAAGCCCCACGCCGTCCCGATGCCGGGCAGCGCCACCTCGTGCACGAGTGCGCCCGCCGCGTCGAGCACGCGGACGAACGACCTGGCGTCCTTCAGGTACTGCGCCACGATCCGCCCGCCGACGTAGCTCGCCTGATCGAGTGGATCGGCGGCCTCGGCCACGATCGTCTTCCAGTGCGGCACATCGGCCTTCCCGACGTCGATGGCCACGACCCGCGACCGCGGCGCGTCCTTCGTCGTCTTCACGTAGAACACCGGACCGTTGTTGCCGAGGAACGTGTAGAGCGCATCCCACGCGTCAAGGATCGCCTCGGCCCTCCCCTCTGGCCGTTCTCGTGAGGGATCGAGCGTCATGTAGTGCAGCGCGCTCGTTTCGTAGCCGTCGGAGACGTCGATCACGAGATAGCGTCCGTCCTCCGTGACGCTCGCGTACGGGCTGCGCGTCGGGTGGTGCAGGTCGTAGACCAGCCGGTCGTCGGCCTGCGTCGTCCCGAGGCGGTGGTACCAGACCGTCACCGGTTTCTGGTCATCGGCCTTGTCGGCACCTGGCGCCACCGGATAGCGGCTGTAGTAGAAGCCCTTGCTGTCGCGCGACCAGGACACGCTGGTGAACTTGGTGTGCTGAAGCAGGTCCTGGACGTCGTTGCCGCGAGCGACCTCGCGCACCTTCCACGAACGCCAGTCGCTCCCGCCGTCCTGCACCGAGTAGGCCGCGTACCGACCGTCGGGACTGGGGACGACCTGATCGAGCGCGACCGTGCCGTCCTTCGAGAAGCCATTCGGGTCGATCAGCACCCGAGGCTCGGCGCCCCACTGGTCCATCACGTACAGCACGTCCTGGCTCTGGAGCCCGTCGTTCTTGCGGAAGAAGTAGCGTCCGCCTTCCTCGAGGGGTACCTGGTAGCGCTCGTAGTTCCAGAGCGTCGTGAGCCGTTCGATCAGGCGCTTGCGCGCCGGAATCGCCTCGAGAAACGGGCGGGCACACGCGTTCTGGGCCTCGACCCAGGCCTTGACCGCTGGCGCATCGAGCGCCTCGAGCCAGCGGTAGGGATCGGCCACCGTCGTGCCGTGATAGTCGTCGGCGTGCGCCACCTTCCGCGTGGCTGGACAGGTTGGCGACTGAGCGGATGCGCTCGCGACGAGCCATGCGAGCGCGACGGCAAACACCAGGACCGGGGATAGGCGCATGCGCGACTCCGGGGGGCGCGGCCGAGGGCAGTGACGAACCGTCCGGTGCAGGAGGCCGCCCGCACCTCAAGGTAATATACGCCCGGCAAAACCGGCAGAGAAACCGAATGCCCGCAGCGCTCGGTGACGGGGCCCGCCATCCCCACGCGGTGCCCGAACGGCTTCGAGCGTGGCGCGCCGACCGACTTCTGCACGCACGACGAAGCGGCGCTCGCGATCAGTCGTGCCGAGAGGATCCTTGAGTACTGTCGTCGTCAAATCGGTCGATCCACGTCATCGCCGCCAGCCGGTGGCGCTACCGTCGGCCATCACCGGCAGTGTCTCCGGCCGCGATGTTGGACGGGTGATGCGCTGGACGGCGCTCGTCGGGTTGGTTGCCGCGTCGCTCGGGCTGGTCGGATGCCAGTCGCGAGCGGCGAGGCCATCTGCCGGCGAGGACTGGAACGTCCCACCCGCGGGTGCGATGGCGCCGCTCGACGC
>JAFNAJ010000483.1 GCA_017860085.1 Acidobacteriota bacterium
TGCCACGGGGCGCCCTGCGTGCCGACCCGTGGCAGAAAGTGAAATCGACTCCGACCCGCCTTGCCGCCGGCGCCGTGTGCGGAGCCCGCGCGTTCAATTCCGGGAACCCGTCGCCGATTACTCGGCTGGCACCCAGTGCCAGGTTCAGAGCGCGTACGGGTTTGTCTTGATGCAAACGCAAGCGGAACGATTCCTCGAAGCCCTTCAACACCGCGTGTACTCGTCGCTCGGTCTGACGGCCGAGGACTGCCAACGCCGTGAGTGGGCGGGCACGCAGGTGGTGCTGCCGGCGCGGCTGCAGCAGATGGCCCAGGCGCTCACGCCGCCCGAGTTCGAGCGCTACCGCGCGGCGCTGCTCGAGGGTCTGTCGAAGGACGAAGAGGCGCAGCGGCCCACGCGGTTCGAGCGGCCGCACCAGTATTCGATCCTGCGCGAGTTGAAGGAAGCCGTCGAGCAGGCGGCCCAGCGGCTGCGTCTCCACCTGCCCGTGCAGCCCGTCATCGGCACGCTGCCGACTCAGCTTCTCGAGCCGCTGATGCTGCCGGTGCCTGGCACCCGCGACGTGGTGCTCGTGGTGGACGGGACGCTCTTGACCTATGCCAACCTGCTGGCGAAGGCCGTGGCACAGACGCTGCCGCTCGCCGACGTGGAGCGGGCGACCGCGCGGCTTGCCGACAACGGCGAGTGGCAGAGCCGCATCGATCCGTCGGGCGCGGGCCGTGGCCGTTTCGTCGAGCTCATGCTGGCGACCCTGCAGGGCAACCCGGGGGGCGCGCCCGCGCACCTGCCGGAGCCGGACTGGGAGCAGACCGCGATCGAGCTGTGCGACTGCATGGAGCTGTTCCTCGTCGCCCGCGAGTACGCGCGCCTCATCGAGGGCGATCATCTGGAGGCGACGCCCGAGACGCGCTCGGCCCACGGGCAGCCCTTCGACGCGCTCGTCTGGACGGGCGAGCAGGAGCTCAAGGCCGACTGGATGGGTCTCGCGCTGATGCTCGCGGCCGCCGACGAGCAGGGAACGCCCACGACGTGGGCCTTCTGGGCCGCCGACCTGCTGGTGGCCAGCTTCGGGATCTATGACCGGGCCGCGTGGTTCGTGCGGAACGGCACAGCCGGCACGCCCAGCGATCCGTACCCCACGATTCACGACCAGCGGCGGGCGCTGCTCCGGCGGCTGATGCGCCAGTGGGGCCACGGGCCCGAGGCGGTGGAGTTCGCCGACGCGTTGCAGCCGGTGCTCGACGTGCTCGAAGCCGACCTCACCGCCGTGCTCTCCGCCCCGTGCTCGAGCCCCGTGCACTGACAGACGGGGACAGGCACCATTTCTCGAGCGTCGGTCTCCCGACGCTCAGGCAAGCGACCACGAAGCGAGGTTCAGGGTCGGTCAGCCGGCGCTCAGCGAGTGGTCCCCCTCTGGATGATCGGGGCGAGGACGTCGGCCAGGGTGGGGCGGCCAATCTCCTGGAGCTCGTAGCGCACCCGCACGGTCGGTTTCCTGATCGTGATGATGCGGTTGAGATCGATGGGCGTGCCGATCACCACCACGTCGCACGGCACGGCCTCGATCGTGGCCTGCAGGTCGTGCACCTGCTCGTCGCCGTATCCCATTGCGGGCAGCAGCGTCCCGATGTTCGGATACGTCTTGAACGTGTCCGCCAGCTTGCCCACCGCGTAGGGGCGCGGGTCGACCAGCTCGCGGGCCCCGAACTTGCGCGCCACCACGGTGCCCGCGCCGAACTTCATCTCGCCGTGCGTCACCGTGGGGCCGTCCTCCACGACCAGCGCGCGCTTGCCGGTCAGCATCGCCCCGTTGTCGACCATCACCGGCGATGCCGCCTCGATCAGTGTCGCCGTCGGGTTCACGGACCGGATGTTGTCGCGCAGCTGTTCGATCGACGCGATGTCGGCCGTGTCGATCTTGTTGATGATGACGACGTCGGCCATTCGCAGGTTGGTCTCGCCGGGATAGTACGACAGCTCGTTGCCCACCCTGAGCGGATCGGCCACGACAATGTGCAGGTCGGGCGTGAAGAAGGGGAGGTCGTTGTTGCCGCCATCCCACAGCACCACGTCGACCTCCGCCTCGGCCATCCGCAGGATCTCGGCGTAGTCGACCCCCGCGTACACGATCGTCCCCGAGTCGATGTGCGGCTCGTACTCCTCGATTTCCTCGATGGTGCAGCGGTGCTTCACCAGGTCGTCGAGCGTCGCAAACCGCTGTGCCCGCTGCGCGGCCAGATCGCCGTACGGCATCGGGTGCCGAACGGCGGCCACCTTGAGGCCTGCCTGGCGCAGCAAGCTCGCCACGCGCCGCGTCGTCTGGCTCTTGCCCGACCCCGTGCGCACCGCGCACACCGCCACCACGGGTTTCGAGCTCTTGATCATCGTCTGCGTGGCGCCGAGCAGCACGAAGTCGGCACCGGCGGCGTTGGCGATGGCGGCGCGGTGCATCACGTGTGCGTACGAGACGTCGCTGTAGGAGAAGACCACCTGCTGGACGCCCATCGAGCCGACGAGGCTGGCCATGTCGTTCTCGGGCAGGATGGGGATGCCGTCGGGATACAGGCGGCCCGCCAGCGCCGCGGGGTAGCAGCGTCCGGCTATGTCGGGGATTTGCGCGGCTGTGAACGCGACAACCTCGTGCCGTTCGTT
>JAFNAJ010000484.1 GCA_017860085.1 Acidobacteriota bacterium
ACGTCGAGCTGCACGCCCTCGGCCACACCCACAGCGTCGAGGTCTGGCAGGACGACGTCCTCGTCGGCGGCCTGTACGGACTGCAGCTGGGCCGGATCTTCTTCGGCGAGTCGATGTTCAGCACCGCCGCAGATGCCTCAAAGGTCGCCCTGTACTGGCTGGTGCAGTGGTTGCTCGAGCGCAACGTGGAGCTCATCGATTGCCAGGTCGCGAGCGAACACCTGTTTTCTCTGGGTGCGCGGCTGATCCCGCGGGTCGAGTTCATCGCGCGGCTCGAGCGCGCCCTCGGCCCGGCATAGGCTGCCCGCCTGCGCGAAGACGCGCCGGATCGCGGCAATTCACGTTGCTTTAGCGGGGGCCTTTATGCAGAATTCGCGCGGCTTTTGGCCTGTGCGAGGGTGCATGGCGAAGGAAGACGCAATCCAGATGGAAGGCCGCGTGCTCGAGACGCTGCCCAACACCATGTTCCGCGTGCAGCTGCAGAACGGCCACGTCGTGACCGCGCACATCTCCGGCAAGATGCGCAAGAACTACATCCGCATCCTCACGGGCGACACCGTCACCGTCGAAATGACCCCCTACGACCTGACCAAGGGACGCATCGTCTACCGCGGCAGGTAAGCTCCGCCGCCCCCGGACACGCGCCAAAGGCCGGCCCCGCCGGCCTTTTTCATTGGTGGGCCCACGGCCTGCGGCGAGTCCCTACCGGATCCCCGGACCCCGCTTGATCTCGGTCAAGGCGACCGCAACGGCGCCCCCCCACCATTCGCTCCGACCCGGGGCAGGCCCCGGGACCGCCACTGGAGTGAACCAAATGACCGACACGCGCAACCTCTGGAAGATCCTGGGAGCGATCCTGCTGCTCTCGTTCGGGATACTCCTGTACATGGGACGCGAGATCTATCTCGCGGCACCCCCGATGCCCACGGCCGTGCAGACGACCACGGGCCAGACCGTCTTCACGCAACGGGACATCGAGACCGGGCGGGAAGTCTGGCAGACGACCGGCGGCCACCAGCAGGGCTCGATCTGGGGCCACGGCGCCTACGTCGCGCCGGACTGGTCGGCCGACTGGCTGCATCGCGAAGCCACGGGGCTGCTCGAGCTCTGGGCCACGCGCGACCACGGCAAGTCCTTCGACGCGCTCGGCACAGGCCAGCAGGCCGCGCTGAAGGCACGCCTGCAGGAGGAAATCCGCGCCAACACCTACGACGCCAGCACCGGTGTCGTGACCATCTCAGAAGACCGTGCGACCGTCATCGCGCAGACGGCGGCGCACTACGACGGCCTCTTCGGCTCGGACCCGCACCTCAATACGCTGCGCGCGCAGTACGCGATGAAGCAGAACCCGGTGCCGGATGCGGCGCGGCGCGAGGCGCTCACCGCGTTCTTCTTCTGGACCTCGTGGTCGACGGTGACGAACCGTCCCGGTGAGGACGTGACCTACACCAGCAACTGGCCGTCCGAGCCACTCGTCGGCAACGTGCCGACCGCGCCGACCTTCCTGTGGACGTTCATCAGCATCCTGGTGATGCTCGGCGGCATCGGCGCGCTGGCCTGGTACTACGCGATGAGCCACGGCAAGGAGGCGCCGCCGGTCGTGCCGGACAGCGACCCGCTCAAGGCCCTGAAGCCGACGCCCTCGATGAAGGCGACGGCCAAGTATTTCTGGGTCGTCACGGCGCTGATCGTGGTGCAGGTCATCCTCGGCGGCATCACCGCGCACTACGCGGTCGAGGGCCAGGCCTTCTACGGCATTCCGCTCGCCGAAGTGCTGCCTTACGCCGTCACGCGCAGCTGGCACCTGCAGCTCGCGGTGCTGTGGATCGCCACGGCGTGGCTCGCCACGGGCCTGTACATCGCCCCGGCGATTTCCGGGCACGAACCGAAGTTCCAGCGCCTCGGCGTCAACTTCCTGTTCACCTGCCTGCTCATCATCGTCATCGGTGCGCTCGGCGGCCAGTGGTTCGCCGTGATGCAGAAGATGGGCCTCGGCGCCAACTTCTGGTTCGGGCACCAGGGCTACGAGTACACGGACATCGGCCGCTTCTGGCAGGCCTTCCTGTTCGTCGGCCTGATGGTCTGGCTCGTGCTGGTCGGCCGCGCGCTGTGGCCCGCGCTCAAGGCGCGTGACGACAGCCGCTCGATCACGATGCTCGTGTTCCTCTCGACGATCGCGATCGGCCTGTTCTACGGCGCGGGCCTGATGTGGGGCCGCAATACGCACCTGTCGATGGTCGAGTACTGGCGCTGGTGGGTGGTGCACCTGTGGGTCGAAGGCTTCTTCGAAGTCTTCGCGACCGCGGTCATCGCCTTCCTGTTCACCAAGCTCGGCCTGGTGCGCGTGAAGTCGGCGACCAATGCCGTGCTGTTCGCGACGGTGGTGTTCCTGACGGGCGGCGTGCTCGGCACGTTCCACCACCTGTACTGGACCGGCACGCCGACGGGCGTGCTCGCGCTCGGCGCATCGTTCTCCGCGCTCGAGGTCGTCCCGCTCGTGCTGATCGGGTTCGAGGCCTACGAGAACTACCGGCACAGCAAGGCGAAGCCCTGGGTCGCGGCCTACAAGTGGCCGATCCTGTTCTTCGTGTCGGTGGCGTTCTGGAACATGGTCGGCGCGGGCCTCTTCGGCTTCCTGATCAACCCGCCG
>JAFNAJ010000093.1 GCA_017860085.1 Acidobacteriota bacterium
TTCAACACGTCGGCGCGGTTCGCGGCGCACTGGACCCAGACCACCCTGACGCAGGAGAACCGCGACTACCTGGGCTCGCTCCCGCTCGGACCGCTGGTGGTGGACAGCCTCATCGAGCTGTGCCACGGGTCGCCGATCGATGAGGACGAGTACATCTTCGAGCCCGTCGACGCCATCGAGGCGATTCGCTCGGCACGCTGCCCCATCTGCTTCTATGGCCACACCCACGTGGCCATCGCCTACTGGCTGTCGGCCGATCAGTTCGACGTCATCGTGCCGGAGCCCGACGAGAGCGTCACGGAGATCGTGCTCGACCCCAAGCGCCGGTATCTCGTGAATCCGGGTTCGGTCGGCCAGCCCCGGGACGGCGACCCTCGCGCGGCCTACGCCACCTTCGATTCAGACACCCGGATCGTCCGCCTCCACCGCGTGGGGTACGACATCGCGAGGGCCCAGCAGAAGATCAGGGAGGCCAACCTCCCCGAAGGCCTCGCACGACGTCTGGCCGTCGGCAAGTAGCGCAGGCCTTCAGGCCTGCGGACACGGACGTCGGCCCCGCCGTGAGCGGCGGACCTGAAGGTCGGGGCTACCGCTTCCCGTTTCGCTGCGCCCGCTCTTCCAGCTTCCGCAGCTCGCCCCGATAGTGATCGGCGGCGGCGCGCGAGCCGAGGATCCAGCCGAAGACCATGCCGATCAACAAGCACGCGGGGATGAAGATGAAGTGCCCCGCCCCCATCTCCGACCAGTCCATCAGGACCTCCGCTGCTCGCCGAGACGACGCTCGATGTCTGCGATCTCGCGGTCAACCGCCGCCATCCGGCGCCACAGGATGAGCAGGTAAACCAGGATCACGAGCCACACGACGATGTAGGCGCCAACGAGCAGCGGCGCCGCTGGCAGCTGCTCGGTCTGGGGCAACTGCGACACGGGTTCGAAATCACCGGTCGACGGCTGGGTCTCGGTCAGGGCAATCAGCCCGGGGACTCCGTCCTTCGCCCCCCCCGCCGCCCACGCGGCACTGGTGGTGTTCAGGAGGGCCACGACACACACACACGCCAACAGCATCGACTTCACCAGAGACATCGTCCAGTCCTCACGCGCAGATCCGCACGTCACAGTCACTCGTCGAGCGCCAGGTACGCCGCTTCGAGCCGGGACCGTTGCTGCTCGACCCTCAGGCGCGCGGCCAGCAACGCCACGTACAGCAGCAGGAACGCGACGACCGACCACCAGAACGCGCCCCGCATGGCCGGGTCGAGCGTCGGCACCACGCTCGTCTTGGGATGCAGTGTCCGCCACCAGTTCACCGACAAGTAGACAAACGGCACGTTCGCCATGCCGAACAGTGCGAGCCCTGCCGACAGCCGGTCGGATCCCGGCCCGCCATACCGGCGCAGCAGCAGGTACGCCAGGAAGATCATCCACAGCACCAGCGTGGACGTGAGCCGTGCCTCCCACTGCCACCACACGCCCCACGCCTTGCGCGCCCAGAGGGGACCGGTGACGAGCACGATGACCCCGAACACCACGACCAGCTCGGCCGCAGCGACGGCCACCCGGTCGGCCGCCGCCCGCCGCCCGAACAGGAACACGGCGCTCGCGATCCCGCACACGAACGCGGACAGGAACAGCATCATCGCCGACGGCACGTGGTAGTAGAAGATCTTCTGCACCACCCCCATCGTCGTCTCGCGCGGCGCCCAGGCGATGAACACCGGCGCCAGCGCAAACATGACCATGGCGGCAAGGACGGCGGGGACGAACAGGCGGCGCGACATCATTCTGTGACTCTGTCGTTCTGAGGTTCCGGGGTTCTACGGTTCCAAGGTGTCTCGTCGGCGGTAGCGCAGGCCTTCAGGCCTGCGTGACAGAACACCCTGCGTGCCCGACCTACTCCGTCATCACGGCCTCGAACGTCCACAGGGCCAGGGTGATGAACACCACGTCGAAGAACACGAGCATCCCCAGCCAGGCGCGCGCCATCGTGGCGTCGCCGCCCGAGAAGAGGGTCGCCGTCCCCCGGACTCCAGCAATGATCACCGGAATAGTGATCGGATACAACAGCACGGGCAGCAGCACGTCGCGGCTCCGCGCGCGAATCAGCATGGCCGCAAAGAGCGTCCCCACCGCGGCGAAGCCGATGGTGCCGGTCGCAAGCAGCATCGCCAGGTACATGGGATGGGTGCCAATCGGCGCCTGGAACAGCAGACCGACGAGCGGCACGAGCACGGCCTCTACGACGGCCATGAGTGCCACGACGCCGAGCAGCTTGCCAAGGTAGACCGCCGGGCGGTCGGCTGGCGCCATCAGGAGCGCGTGCAGGGTCTCGTTGGTCCGCTCGCGCTCGAACGTGCGCCCCAGCGCCAACGTGCCCGAGAAGGCGATCGCGATCCAGAGGATGCCGGAGGCGGCGTCCTCGATGGCCCTCCCTTCCCTCACGAAGCTGAACGCAAAGACGAGCACGCACGACAACGCGAAGAAGGCAGTGGTGTAGAGAATCTCGCGGCTGCGCATCTCGACCGTCACGTCCTTGCGCATGATGAGCCACGCGACGTGGAAGAAACGACCGAGCGACCCACTGTCGCTCACGCGAGCCCCCCGCGTCCCACCAGGCGGCGATAGTGATCCCGCAGGTCGTGCACCGGCCGCTGCACGTCCGCCACACGCCCGTCCTTGAGGATGATCGCCTGGTCGAGGAGGCCATCCACGAGGTCGAGGTCGTGGGTCGTGACGAGCACGATGGCCCCTTCGCCCCTGAGTCCAGCCAGACGCTCCACCAGCGATCGCGCCGACGCATCGTCGAGCCCAGTGAACGGCTCGTCGAGCAGCAGCAGGCGCGGACGATGGAGGAGCGCGCGCTCGAGGGCAAGGCGCTGCCGCATCCCGCGCGAGAATCCGCTCACGAAATCGTTGGCGCGCTCGGTCAGCCCGGCCCGCGCCAGCGCCTCGCCCGTGCGCGACTCGACGTCGGCCAGATCGTACAGGCGCCCGAAGAAGAGCAGGTTCTCCCGCGCGGTCAGCTCAGGATAGAGGTGCAGTTCGTGGGCGAGCACACCAAGACGCTCGCGCACGGCCGGACCTCCCTCTCGGGCCGTCACGGTGCCGTAGCGCACCTCGCCCGTCGACGGCATCGCCAGCGTCGCCAGGATGGACAGCAGGGTCGACTTGCCGGCGCCGTTCGGTCCGAGCAGGCCCGTGATCTGGCCCGCCTCGAGCGTCACCGAGACTTTCGCGAGGGCGCGCCGTCGGCCAAAGTGCCGCGAAACCTCGGCGATGGTGACGCGATCGAAGTCGAGGGGCGAGCCGTTCACGGGAGCGTGCCTACCGCGCGGGGGCCGCGGCTGTTCCCACGGCACGAGACACGGACGCCTCGCCCGGCAGATCGTCGAGCTCCGCGTAGATCCGCTCGAGCTGCTGCACGAGATCGCGGCGCCGCGCGGTGTAGCGCGACGGCTCCCCCTTCCCCAGCTGATGCTGCTCTTCGAGACGGACGAGCTCGTTGAGCAACTGCTCGCGCCGCCCCTCGAGCTTGCTGCGGTCCGTGGCCGACGACTGGGGGGTTCCCATCGCCAGCCAGATGCCCCATCCCACGATGCCGATCACGAGCGCCAGGGTCGTGTATCGCGGCACGCGACTGCGGTGCGGCAGCCCATCGAGTGTGAACGTGACCGGCTGTCCCGCCGCCACGCCTGGACCGCTCGCCATGATGTAGGTCTTGCCCTCGAGCGGCACCTCGCGCGCGTTCGCCAGCTGGGGCGAGGTCAGCGTGACCTCACCCAGCTTGTGCGCCACCACGGACGTCTGCGCGAGTGCCACCGGCAGCGTCTGCGACAGCGTGAGCGAGCCGCTCGAATACGGATACTGATAGGCGAACTGGACCTGCGTGATGCCCGGGTTGAACGGGCCATTCACCGTCACGATGCGTCCTGCCGCCGTGGCCTGCGGTGACGATCCCTCGAGCATGGTCAGGCCGACGGCGCCTTCGGGGACCTCGAACGCGAGGGGCGCCTCGATGCTCACCGGTGCAGCTCCGGCGTTGGCAATCTCGAACAGACAGTAGACGTCCACCGCCTCGTCGGCCATCTCGACGACGAAACGCGACTGTCCGCCGAGCACCACGGTTCCTGGCGCTGCAGGAGGCAGCGGCGTCGCTGGGGCAGCCGCTGGTGGCGTGGCCCCCGCGTTCCCCGCCAACGGGGCCACGATGATCACGCGCATGCCACCGGTGGCCGGCACCGGGAATTCCTCCGACTCGAGCCTCACGCCGTCGACGGTGGCCACGGCGTGGACGCGCGTGCCTGGAGCCGCCTGGGCGAATTGCGCACGCCCCTCCCCGTCGGTCGTCACCTTCCAGACCTGCCCTCCGCCGTGCAACTCCACTTCCAGCCCGACGACGTCGTTGCCCAGCGCGCCGCGAACGACGCGGATCGAGACCGTGCCGTTGGGCAGTTCGCCACTCGGCAAAGGCACCCCCGACATCTGAGACACGTCGGGCATTTGCGCCAAGGCCGCCAGCGCGGACGTCAACACCAGGAGGGATGCGAGCGAGAGACGTCGTGTCATGCCGTCAGCTTGTTGCCGCACGACTTGCAGAACCGCGCGTCGGGGTCGTTGCTGGTGCCGCACTGCGCGCAAGGGACGGCGGCCGTGTCAGGGGAGCCCTTGGCCTTGCCGCGGGTGGCAAGACGAGCGCGAACCTCCAACTCGATCGCGTCGCGATACTCCGCGGGCCGGTCGTCGAGCTGCTTCATCAGTCCAACCGCGCGGCTCCTCAGCCGGGCGGACATCTCGGCGAAGTCCTGGTCGGCCACCTTGCCCATCGCCCGATCGAACTCGAGCTCCTTGATGGAACGCAGTACCAGCAACTTCTCGCGCTCGAGCGCCGCACGCGCGCGCCCTCGGGGCACGGTACCTTCCTGGTCGCCTTCTGTCGCCGCGAGCGGCCACAGGGTCCGCAGCGTCATGAGCCCCACGAACCCGGCCGACACCACCGCGAGGCTCACGAGCAGCAGATTGCTCAGCGAGTTGTTCTGCGCGCGCAGCACGGCCACCGACGCGCCGATCAGGCTGAACACCACGAAGACGTGCCACGGGCGCAGAACGCCCGCCTCAGTCGAGGGTGTGGAACTCATGGGCAATCGTCCCGGTGTTCGCGGTCTGCTCGGCGCCGGCAAGCGGCGCCCGAGCCAGGGCCGGCGTCAGGAGCAGGAACAGGACCAGCGGCAGCGTGGTGGCGGCGCCTCCCGGCGCCCGCGCCGCGGCGAACGCCAACGAACTCTCGGGCAGCAGGGCGATGAACGTGCCGAGCGCCATTACGCCGAAGCCGACCCAGATCCAGTTGACGAGCGGGTTGACCACGACGTGGAACGTGGCCGACTGGTCCTGCAGCTCGAAGGCCGCCATCACGATGTAGAGGTCCTCCCAGAAGCCTCGCTTGATGGCCACCTCGGTGGTGGGCTCTTCCTCGTGCTTCCTGAAGAACCACTTCGCGGGGGCCATCTGGCCGATGTCCTTCCCGTTTCGCGTCACGCTCACGTCGGCCGTCACCATCTGCTTCTGCCCATCGTCGGACACGCGGACCGCGTGGTGCGTCACCGTGAAGTCCGACACCGTCACCTGCTGGCCCGGCTTGAGGAGCGTCTGCTCTTCGCGCTTGTACCCCTCGCCTGCGAAGCCCAGGAACATCAGCACGATGCCGAGGTGCACCACGTAGCCGCCGTAGCGGCGACGCGACCGCACGACGAGCCCAATCATGGCCGTCAGCACGTCCGACCCTGTGGCGCCCTGCCGAACGCGCGCCCCGCGCCAGAATTCCTGGGCGATGGTGCCAACCACGAACGCGGACAGGGCAAAGCAGAGGCCCGACGTCCAGACCCGCAGGCCCACGGCCCAGAGTCCCCCGCCGACGACCACCGCAAACGCGATGGGCCACACGAACTGGTAGCGCAGGTTCGAGAGCGTCGACTTGCGCCAGGCGAGCAGCGGTCCGACGCCGGTCAGGAACAGGAGGATGAGCCCGATGGGCAGCATCCACTTGTTGAAGAACGGCGGCCCCACCGTGAGCCGCTGCCCCATCAGCGCCTCCGACAGGGTCGGAAACATGGTCCCGAACAGGACGAAGAGCGCCGAGAAGAGCAACACCCAGTTGTTGGCGAGGAACGCGGCTTCCTTCGACGCCCACGAGTCGAGCTCGTGGCGAGAGCGCAGCAGCGGCAGCCGATAGATCACGTAGCCAAAGCTCACGCCGAGGATGGCCACCATGAACACTGTGAACATCCACGCCAGCGCCCGGTCTTCGCCGAACGCGTGCACCGACTGCACCACCCCCGACCGCGTCATGAACGTGCCGAAGATGGTGAGGAAGAACGTGACGATGACCAGCGTGACGTTCCACACGCGCAGCATGCCTCGGCGCTCCTGGACCAGCACCGAGTGCAGGAAGGCGGTGGCCGTGAACCACGGCAGCAAGCCCGCGTTCTCCACCGGGTCCCAACCCCAGTAGCCGCCCCAGCCGAGCTCCTCGTAGGCCCAGATCATCCCGAGCACCAGGCCGAACGAGAGGAACAGCCAGCTCAGCATCGTCCAGCGCCGCACGGCACGCAGCCACGAGTCGTCGAGGTGACCGGTGATGAGTGCCGCCATGCCGAACGCATAGGGAATGGTCATGCCCACGAAGCCGATGTAGAGCGACGGCGGGTGGATGACCATGTAAGGGTTCTGCAGGAGAGGGTTCAACCCGCGCCCGTCCGGCGGCACCTGCGTGAGGTAGGTTTCAAACGGGTTGTTGTGGATCACCATCAGGAAGAGGAAGAACATCTCCACGACCGAGATGGTGGCCACGACGTACGGGATGAGCTCGCGCTGCACCTCCCGGTTGACCTTCACCGCGATGGCGCCGAACACGGCGAGCAGGGCGACCCAGAACAGGATCGAGCCATCGAGCCCGCCCCAGTACGACGTCAGCTTGTAGAACAGCGGCTGCGCCGAGTCGGAGTAGCGGTCGACGTACTTGATCGCGTAGTTGTCGGTGACGAACGCGTGCACGATGATGGCCGACGCCACCAGGAGCAGGGCGGACACGAGGTAGAACGCCCCGACGCCGCTCTCGATGAGCCGGGTGGACCGGCGGCGCGCGCCGGCCACGGACACGACCGCGGCGTAGCTGGCCACGACGAACGATGCGAGCAGGATGAACGTGCCGAGACTGGACATGGCTGTTGGGGGCTGACGGCGTGCCGCACGCGGCACGGACCGGGCCCGTCCACGCCGGGGTGGACCAGACCCGTGTCGAGAACTGATGGACGCTGCTGACTAATAGGTTCCGGGCCCGCCAGACTGGGTGGCCGGGCCGGCCTGTGCTTCGTACTTCGACGGGCACTTGGCCATGACGCCGTTGGGCTCCACCGCGAACCCGTCCGGCCCAAGCGTGCCCTTCACCACCACCTCCGAGCCGTCCTTGAACGTGTCGGGCACGATACCGGTGTACGACGCGTTCACGACCTGCCCGTTGGCGTGCACCTGGAAGCGATACTCCAGGGTGTCGCGTTTCCTCAGGATCGATCCGTCGACGACGTGGCCGTGGAGCTGAAGGTGCTTGCCGTACCACGCCTGCGGGTTCGTCATCACCTCGTCGACGTGCTTGTAGTACTCCGTGCCCTCGCTGAGCGTCGACCACAGCAAGCCGGCGAACGCCACGGCGAGCACCACGCTCGTGATTCCGATCTTTGCAGCCTTATGTGACATAAGGGTTTGGGGGTCCCCTCCGCTCTCAACAGGATATGAGCTTTGCGGACGAGCGGTCAACAATCGTCCGAGGGTCGGGCGCCCGGCAGCCCCGGCGTCCACCCGGCCTGACGCAGCAGTTGGTAGACCAGGCTGACCGGGAGGCCGACCACGTTGCTGTAGGACCCCTCGATGGCGTCGACGAACCGCGAGGCCAGGCCCTGGATGGCGTAGGCGCCCGCCTTGCCCTCCGGCTCACCGCTGGCGACGTACCAGGCGATCTCCTCCTCGGTGAGCGGCAGAAACTGCACACGGGTGCTCGCGACGTCGACGAATTCGAGCCCCCCCTGCTTCACCGCGATGCCGGTGAGCACCTCGTGCGTCCTGCCGGAGAGCTGGCGGAGCATCTCGGTGGCGTCGATCGCATCGGCCGGCTTGCCCAGGATGCGGCCGTCGACAACCACCGTGGTGTCGGCCCCGATGACGACATACTCGAGGTCGGCGGTGGCCGTGCGGGCCTTCTCGAGTGCCAGGCGGCGGACGTAGTCGTGCGGGCGTTCGCCCGGCAGCGGCGTCTCGTCCACATCCGTGGCGCGAGTGTCGAACGCGATCCCCGCGGCCTCGAGCAGATGCGCTCGGCGTGGCGACGCTGACGCGAGGAGGACGCGCACGGGGCGATGATACACTCTGGCCCGGCGTTCCCATGCAGTCCATCTCCGACGCCGTCCCCGCCGCCCTCGC
>JAFNAJ010000485.1 GCA_017860085.1 Acidobacteriota bacterium
GTACGCGCTGAACGTGCTGCGGGCGGGCGCCGCGGGCTACATCGCGAAGGACGCCGCCCCGGAGGATCTCCTCAAGGCCGTGCGCATGGTGCTGCAGGGCCGTCGGTACGTCAGCGAGAGCCTGGCGGAACTGCTGCTGCTCGACCTGGACCGAGCGGACAAACCCTTGCATTCCCTGCTTTCCGACCGCGAGTTCCAGATCTTCGGCAAGCTGGCCGCAGGACACGGGGTTTCCGAGATTGGCCGCGAGCTGTGCCTCTCAGTGAAGACCGTCAGCACCTACCGGACACGCATCCTGGAAAAGATGCGGATGAAGAGCAATGCGGACCTGACCAGTTATGCACTTCGAAACGAAATCATCCAGTAGCGAGTCCGGTGAGGGTGGCGCGACGGGCGCGCGTCCCGACCTGCGGGTCCTCCTGGTCGAGGACTCGCCGGTCATCTGCGGCCTGATCACCGAGATCATCAACGACGTGCCGGGAGTCAAGGTCGCCGAGAGCGTCGAATCCGAGCAGGACGCGATCGAGGCGGTCGGTCGCCTCGCCGTGGACGTCGTGATCCTCGACCTGCAGCTGCGCAAGGGCACGGGCTTCGGGGTGCTGCGGGCCATGCGCGACATGCCGAAGAAGCCCATCGTCGTGGTGCTCACGAACTTCGCTCTCAGGTCGTACCGAGAGACCGCGCTCGCACTCGGCGCACGCGATTTTCTCGACAAGTCGCGCGACTACGACCGGTTGCCGGCGATCCTCACCGAGATCGCAGCCTCGCAACCCGCCTGACGTTCAGGCCGCGGGCCCGGACCCGGCCGCCCAGGGAATTGTCGCGAACGTCCCCGAATCGCCGTCGTCCGCGCCCACTGTCCGGCTCACGTTGGCCAATGGAACCCAGACCCGGACCGTGGTGCCACGGTTCGGCGTGGACGAGATGTCGAGCCGGCCGCCGAGCACCTGGATGCGGTGACGAAGCCCTGCGATGCCGTGCGAGCGCGCCCGGTTCAGGTCCGTCGGCGCGGCACCGACTCCGTTGTCCCGGACCGTCACGACAACTTCGCTGTCGGTCAGTTCGAGCGCGATGTCCACTTCGCTCGCCCTGGCGTGCTTCGCCACGTTGGCGAGGGCTTCCTGCACGACCCGGAACAGCGCGATTGCACCGGCCCGGTTGAACTGCGGCTCCTCGTCGGGGAATCGTTCGGTGCACCGCAGGTCTGCGCGCCTGCACGTCTCCTCGCTCTGCCAGCGTAGAGCCGCCAGCAGGCCCATGGTGTCGAGCAGGGTCGGGCGCAGCTCCTCCACGACGCGCCGCTTGAGCTCGATGCCCTGGTCGAGCACCTGCTTCAAGCGCTCCAGGCGGTTCCTGACGTCGGCATCGTCGCCTGCCGCATGCCGCTGCATCCAGGTCACGTCCATTCGCGCCGCCAGCAGCACGCCGCCGAGTTCGTCATGCAGGCCGCGCGAGAGGCGTGCCCGTTCCTCCTCCTGCACGTGTTGCAGGTGCCGCGCCAGTTCGGTCAATTCCGCCGCCTGGGCGTCGAACTGCGATTTGAGTTCGTCGTGCTGCCGCTGCAGCTCGGCCGCGGTTTCCGCACGCTGGCGCTGGTTGCGGGCAAGCGCCGTGGCTGCGATCACGGTGAGCACGAGGCCGAGCAGCAGCGTTGCGAGATTGAGGCGCCCGGCGAGCGTGAGTTCGCGCTCCCATTTCTCCAGCGAACTGGCCATCAACGCCCGCTCGTATTCCCGTGTAATTTCCGCGAGTTCTCGGAACCTCGCCATGGTCTCGTGCCTGGAGGCGAAATTCGCCAGCTTGAGCCCGGCCGCCGGGCCCTGTTGCCGGTAGACCGCCATCGATTCTTTCATCTGGGCCATGCGTGCGGCGGCGACGGTGCCGAGCTCGTGGATCGCCGCACGGACACGCTCGTCCTTGCCCTTATACGTCTCCGCCAGCTCGCGGGTAATAACCGCGATCCGTCCATCGGCGCGCTGGAACGGCTCGAGGTAAGCGGGATCGCCCGTTAGGAGGTAACCGCGGTGGCCGGACTCGGCGTCCATGAGCAGCTGGTACACGTCGACGACCCGCGCCAACTGCACGTGCGCGCGGCGGACGTCGCCCTCCGCCGTGACGAGTCGCAGGCGTCCGAACTCCGCTACGACGTACAGCAACACGACGAAGCCGATGGAAACGGATACGACGAGCGCGAGTTGCCACCACTTGAATCGCATCGGCGTCTTCTACCCCGCGTTGGCGTCGACTGTCCAGAACGGGGTATCGGCGACCCCGGCACTTCTAGGCCACCTCGCCCCTCAGGGACGGGCCCTCTCGTCCAGGGCGATCATGGCCTGCGTGACCGCCGCCAGCCGCGACCCCACGTCGCTCGGGCCGCGCTCGTCGAGCATGTTTTCCTCTCCGGCCTTCTGCAACTGCACGAGTTCCTGCTTCCAGTTGCGGAGCACCGTCAAGCTTTCGTCGTGCGACAGCTCGCGGCAATGCACGACCGCCTCCGGGTACTTGAACACGGAGTTGGGGAACAGTGAACGCCTTCTTGCGATCGATCGTCGTCATGAGACCTCCCGTCGGGTGACGCGTAAGTGAATCGTTCGTCAAGGGCATCTCACGCCTTCCGTCCTCCGCCGCCAATCGGTCTGTCGAGCGCC
>JAFNAJ010000094.1 GCA_017860085.1 Acidobacteriota bacterium
CGTTTCCGTCTGGGGTCTTCCCGCCCGACGTCGCGCCGCACATGGGCGACATCAGCCGGCTATGGTACATGGAACCATCTCCGGGCGTCGATGACCCGGCCCGCCAACCCTATAATCGTGCACGAGCCGGGCCGCTTCTGTGTCGCCGCGGCGCCTCGGCTTCAAGACCAGAAGTGCGCTTCCATTGCTGCAGGTTTGACAGGATTTCACTCTCAGGCTCTGCAATTACGGGCCATTGATGGCCGGATGACTTCATCATCTTGCACTTGTCGCACTCAATCGTGATAATCTCTCACGGCTTCCGGCGGTCAATGGGTGGCCGCGGCTTGCCGGGTTTCCGTCAAGGCTCGGGAGCGACGACGTAACTCCGGGGAGGCAGCGCATGGGTTCTGTAGCATCTCGTCTCGCGGCGGCGTCCATCCGCGATTGGGACATCCACCGCGGTACCGCGGCAGACGCACCGTCGAAGGCCACCGAGCGATTCGGCAGCCTGGCGTTCAACGACTCGGCGCAGAAGGCGCGACTGCCCAAAGAGGTCTACAAGGCCCTCCGGCGAACGATCGCCAACGGCGACCGGCTCGAGCCGTCCATCGCGGACACGGTGGCCACGGCCATGAAGGACTGGGCTGTCGAGCACGGCGCGACCCACTACACGCACTGGTTCCAGCCCCTCACCGGCATCACCGCCGAAAAGCACGACTCGTTTCTCGTCCCGACGCCGGACGGCAAGGCGATCGCCGAGTTCAACGGGCGCGAGCTCATCCAGGGTGAGCCCGACGCGTCGAGCTTCCCGTCCGGCGGCACGCGGTCGACCTTCGAGGCTCGCGGGTACACCGCGTGGGACCCGACCAGC
The DNA here is from genome assembly GCA_017860085.1 of Acidobacteriota bacterium. Classification (GTDB taxonomy): domain Bacteria; phylum Acidobacteriota; class Vicinamibacteria; order Vicinamibacterales; family JAFNAJ01; genus JAFNAJ01. The sequence continues at coordinate 854 of JAFNAJ010000094.1, forward strand.
CCGCCGTGGCTGCTGAAGAGCACCAACGGGGTCACCCTGGTGATTCCCAGCGCCTTCCTGAGCTGGACGGGCGACGCGCTGGACAAGAAGACCCCGCTGCTCCGTTCGATGGAGGCGCTCTCTGCGCAAGCCGTGCGAATCCTGCGCCTCTTCGGCTCGGACGCGCGCCGCGTCATCACGACCTGCGGCGCCGAGCAGGAGTACTTCCTGATCGACCGCAACTTCTACTTCTCGCGCCCCGACCTCATCAATGCCGGCCGATCGCTGTTCGGCGCGCGGCCGCCAAAAGGGCAGGAAATGGAGGACCAGTACTTTGGCTCGATTCCCGAGCGCGTGCTGGCCTTCATGATGGAAGTCGAGAACGAGCTCTACCGCTGCGGGGTCCCCGTGAAGACGCGCCACAACGAGGTCGCGCCGAGCCAGTACGAGGTTGCGCCCATCTTCGAGAACGCCAACGTCGCCACCGACCACCAGATGATGACGATGGAGACGTTGAAGCGGGTGGCCCCGAAGTACGGTCTGGCGTGCCTGCTTCACGAGAAGCCGTTTGCGGGCGTCAATGGCTCGGGCAAGCACGTCAACTGGAGCATGAGCGACGAGTACGGCAACAACCTGCTCAATCCGGGCGAGACGCCGCACGACAACATCCAGTTCCTGGTCTTCTGCGCGGCCGTGTTGCGAGCCGTGGACAAGTTCCAGGGCCTGTTGCGCGCGAGCATTGCCAGCGCTGGCAACGACCACCGGCTTGGCGCGAACGAGGCGCCGCCGGCCATCATCTCGGTCTTCCTCGGGGAGATGCTCACCGACATCTTCGAGCAGATCGAGCAGGGCGGCGCCAAGAGCACGAAGAAGGGCGGGGTGCTCGACACCGGTGTCTCGGTGCTGCCCATGCTGCCGCGTGACGCCGGCGACCGAAACCGGACGAGCCCGTTTGCCTTCACCGGCAACAAGTTCGAGTTCCGCGCGGTGTCGGCCAATCAGAACGTCGCGCTGCCCAACGTGGCGCTCAACGTGGCCGTGGCCGACGCCCTCGACCACGTGGCCACGGATCTCGAGCGCGCCGTGGCCTCCGGCAAGGCGCTCGAGGACGCCGTGCGGGCCTTGCTCGCGCGCCTGGTGAAGGAACACAAGCGCATCATCTTCAACGGCAACGGCTACTCCGCCGAGTGGAAGGTCGAGGCCAAGCGCCGTGGTCTGCTGAACCGGCCGGATACGCCATCCGCGCTCCCGGAGCTGCTCAAGAATGAGGTGCTCGAGGCCTTCGAGCGGCACCGGGTGCTCAACGCCCGGGAGCTTCGGGCCCGCTACGAGGTGATGCTCGAGGCCTACAACAAGACGATCAACGTCGAAGGTCAGCTGATGGTTCTGCTGGCCACGCGGTACATCTTGCCCGCGGCGCTGGCCTACCAGACCGCGCTGGCCCAGAACGTGACGGCCGTCAAGGCCGCCCGCGCCTCGAACGGTGCGGGCAAGAAGACGCTCATGGCGATGAGCAAGCTGCTCGACGCGTTTCGGAAGAGGACCGACGCGCTCCAGGCAGCCCTGGAGCACTCGAGCCGCTCGGCCGAAGAGCACGCGAACCACTGTCGCGACGTCATCCTCCCGTTGATGAACGCCCTGCGCGACGTCGGCGATGCGATTGAGGTGCAGTCGCCGTCCGACACGTGGCCGTTGCCGACCTACCGCGAGATGCTCTTCATCAAATGAGGGATCGCCGTGCCGGCGGGTGAGGCCAGCGCCCCGGCCCGCCGGCGTGGCCCGCGCCCGGCGATGGTGTAGAATCCTCCTGGTTCGCCGGCCTGTCGGTCCTCCCAGCCTGACATCGGCGCGACAGTCGTCGCGTCTTCAGCGCCGTCGCTCGTGAGCCCGGGGCAGGCTGCAGTCTGCGCGCATGGCCAGTAGCTATACCGCCAAGGACATCCAGGTACTCGAGGGCCTCGAGCCCGTCCGCCGCCGCCCCGGCATGTACATCGGCGGCGTCGGATCGGCCGGCCTGCACCACCTGGTGTGGGAAATCCTCGACAACGCGATCGACGAGGCCATGAATGGCCACGCCTCGAACATCGCCCTGACGCTGCACGCCGACGGCTCCTCGGTGACGATTGCCGACGACGGCCGGGGCATGCCGGTGGACATCCACCCCAAGACCCGCCAGAGCGCACTCGAGGTGATCTTCACCGTGCTCCACGCCGGCGGCAAGTTCGAGCACGGCACCTACAAGACGGCCGGCGGGCTCCACGGTGTCGGCGCCAGCGTGGTCAACGCGCTGTCGAAAGAGCTGGTTGCCACGGTGAAGCGAGACGGGTGCCTCTGGGAGCAGCGCTTCAAGCAGGGTCGCCCGCAGGGCCCCGTGAAGAAGCTCGGACCTGCCCGCGGGACCGGTACCACCGTCTACTTTCATCCCGACCCGACGGTGTTCCCACGGGTAGATTTCGACCCCGCACTCGTCCGCGAACGACTGGAGGTGGCGAGCTACCTGCACCGCGGGGTCCGGCTGACGTTCGACGATCAGACCTCGGGGACGAAGGTCGTCTTCGCGCACGAAGAGGGGCTGCTCGACTACTTGAAGAAGATCGTGATCGAACGCGGAGGCCGCGCCGTACACGAGACGGCATTCGCGCTGTCGCGCGACAACGGCCTGCGCCTCGAACTCGTCCTGCAGTGGACCGAGGCCACCGACGAGCACATCCGCAGCTACGTCAACGGAATTCCAACCGGGTCGGGGGGCACGCACGAGAACGGACTGCGGGCTGGCGTGGGCAAGGCCATCCGCAATTTCGTCGACACCCACAACCTGTCGCCGAAGGGCGTCACCCTCACCGCCGATGACATCAGGGAGGGCTTGACGGGCGTGCTCAGCGTGTTTGTCGCCGACCCGCAGTTCCAGGGCCAGACAAAGGACCGCCTGAACAACCCCGAGATGCTGTCGGCGATCGATGGACTGGTGCGTCCGGCGCTCGAGCACTGGCTGAACCACAACCTCTCGGTGGCAGAGGCGATCGTGGCGCGCATCATCCTGGCGGCGCGTGCGCGCGAGGCGAGCCGGGCGGCGCAGCAGGAGGTGACCCGCAAGACGGCCACGTCCGGACGCTTGACGCTCCCCGGCAAGCTGAGTGATTGCACGCACCCCAGCGCGCTCGACAGCGAACTGTTCGTCGTCGAGGGCGACTCGGCCGGCGGCTCTGCCAAACAGGGACGCGATCGCACCCGCCAGGCGATCCTGCCGCTGCGAGGCAAGGTGCTCAACACAGAGAGCGCGTCACTGGCCAAGGTGCTCGAGAACAAGGAGCTGGCCGACCTGGTGACGGCGCTGGGCTGCGGGTTTGGGAAGACCTTCGACCTGTCGAAACTCCGCTATGGCAAGGTGATCATCCTGGCGGATGCCGACTCGGACGGCAATCACATCGCGACGCTGCTGCTCACGTTCATCTACCGGCACCTTCCCCAGTTGATCGCCACCGGCAAGGTGTTCCTTGCGCAGCCCCCGCTCTACCGCATCGACATCGGGAAGGAGACGCACTGGGCCCTCGACGAGGGCGACAAGGCTCGGGTGCTTCGCGACCATGTCAAGGGCCGCGCGACGCCGGAGATCACCCGCTTCAAGGGCCTTGGCGAGATGATGCCGAAGGTGCTGTGGGAGACCACGCTCAATCCCAAGACGCGGCGCCTGCTGCGAGTGGACATCGCGGACCAGATCGTCACCGACCGGGTCATCAACGAGCTGATGGGCAAGGACGCGTCGGCCAGGTTCCGGTTCATCATGGACCGGGCCGAGGACGCGCAGGCACTCGATCTCTAGCTCCGGGCCGCTCCAGACCGTCTTCGTGGGTCAGTGTGTCGGGGCTCCGTGGACCCGCTCGTGGTCCTCGACCGCCTCGAGGTGGGTCGTCACGTCGAGGTCGAACGGCAGCCGCTCTGCAAGTTGCTGCTCGATGCGGGTCGCCAACCGGTGCGCCTCGCCGACCGGCGTGTTGAACGGAAACAGCAGGTGCACTTCCACCATCACCCGGTACCCGGAGTGACGGAAACGGAGGCCGTGGTAGACGACCCCGTGCTCGCGGCAGACCTCCTCGATGTGGGCCTCGAGGCGGCCCGCAATGCGAGGGTCGGCGTAGTCCATGAGGCCGGCGACCGACCGCCGGATCAGCGACCCCGCCGACCAGAGGATGTTCAGCGCCACGGCAATCGCGACGAGTGGGTCGAAGGGAAGCCACCCGGTCACCATTACCAGCACCAGGCCGCCAATCACCCCGAAGCTCGTCCAGCTGTCCGTCAGCACGTGCTTGCCGTTCGCCTCGAGGATCAGCGAGCGCGTGCGACGGCCCGTCCTCACGAGGTAGAGCCCCAGGCCGAGGTTCAGCAGGGCGGCCGCAGCGACCAGCACGGTCCCGAGCCCCAGCCGTTGCAGCGAGATGCCCGTCAGCCACTGCTGCACGGCCGTGACGATGATCCACGCGGCCGCGAGCGCGATCATCGCGCCCTCGAATCCGGCGGAGAAGAAGGCGATGCGCTCGTAGCCGTAGCGGAATCGCTGGTCGGCCGGCCGGGCGGAGAGCTCTACGCTGAAGACTGCGAACGCGACGGCGGCCACGTGAATGACGGATTCCGCCGCGTCGGAGAGGATGGCGGACGAGCCAGTGAGGAGGTACGCCGTGACCTTGCCCACCAACATCGCCACGCCGGTGGCGAGTGACAGGCGCATGGCCCATCGCTGCTCGACGAAGCCCTGCTCGCGTTTCCGGTGACTCGCCACGGGGCGTATCATAGCGCGGACGAGGGCCCTGGCCCGGCCTCTGGCCGTGGCCGTCATGGGCGCCCGGAGGTGCCCGATGTCACCTGGCGTCGCGATCGCCTACCTACAGGAGACCCGCAGCCGGTTCCACGCGCTGAAGGAGCAGGCCGAGCGGGCTGTCGCGCAGGTCCCGCCCGACACGTTCTTCGTGGCTCTCGAGACCGAGGCCAACAGCATCGGCCTGCTGATGAAGCACATCGGTGGCAACCTCCGGTCCCGGTTTCGCGACTTCCTCACGACTGATGGCGAGAAGGGCGATCGGCATCGCGACCGTGAGTTCGAGCGGGAACCGTCAGACAGCGTCGACTCGGTGATGGCGCTGTGGAACGAGGGCTGGGCGCACCTGTCGAACGCGCTGGCCGAGCTCACGCCGGACGATCTGCTCTCGACGGTGCGGCTGCGCGGCGAGGCGCACACCGTGCTCCAGGCGCTCAACCGCTCGCTCGTGCACGTCGCTGGACACGTGGGCCAGATCGTACTCCTGGCGAAACACGCCGCAGGACCGTCGTGGCGGACGTTGAGCATCCCGCGGGGCGGGTCAGAGGCGTTCCTGAGGGAGATGCTGGACCGCCACCGGGGGCGGTGAGCGCCCTACCGCTGCTCCTTCAGTCCCAACGCCTTGAGCCGGGCGGCGATGTCGGCGCCTGCCGTGGACGGATTCACGTCCTTGTCGATGTAGAGGATCCGGCCGTCAGGCCCGATGTAGAAGGTCCACCGCGATGCCCACGGCATGACGCGGCCCACCACGCCGTAGGCCTTCGCCGTCGCCTTTGTCGGGTCGCTCAGGATCGGGTAGGTCGCGTCGAGCGACTCGGCGAACTTCTTGTTCGTGTCGGGGCTGTCGACGCTGGCCGCGAAGTGCACGACGCCAAAGCGCTTGATGAGGTCGCCGCTCTCACGGAGCGACTTGCACTCGGACGTTCACCCGCCGGTGAAGGCCTTGGGGAACCACGCGAGAACCACGACCTTCCCCTGGTAGTCAGCCAGGGAATGCACCTTGCCGTCCGAGCCCGGCAGCGAGAACGCCGGCGCCGGATCGCCGACCTTCAGTTCGTTAGCGGCCACGTTGTCTCCTCCGATGGCGAACACCGTCGTCAGCGCGACGGCGCTCGCCAGGGCCCGTCGCAATCGTCGCGTCCGTCGCCAGCGCATGGATGCCCCTCTGCTGCTCCTCGACCTCGGGTGGGACGCTCCCCGAGACTCGCGGGATTCATGGTCGTAGTATACAGATTGCGGCGCACGGCAATGACCTATCAATACGCGGAGCCGATTCTCCAGATGCTGCTCGCGCACGGGTTGAGGCCGAGGCCGACCACGCCTCCGTCCCTCGTGCGCGACTATCTGAACGACCTGTATCGGTATGAGCTTCGGGCCCTGCGCCAGGGCCTGCTGAGAAAAGACTTCCCCAAGACCTCATACGCGCCACGTGTCGAAGCCCTGCGGTCGCGTTACCCGTTGCTGTCGCTGCCGCTTCCGCTCTGGACCCTTGGCGCCACTGTGGGTCGCGGCGACCGCCGCGGCTGAACCGGATGGTAAGCTGAGGCATGCCGCCAGATCGCGTGCCCGCCATCAAGGTCCTGCTCCTGCCGAAAGACACGAACGCGCTCGGCACGATCTTCGGAGGCGTCATCCTGTCGCACATCGACCTGGCCTCCGCTGTCGAAGCCCGCAAGGCCGGGCCTCACCGGTACGTCACCAAGGCCATGCGGGCGGTCGAGTTCCACGAGCCGGTGTTTCTGGGCGACATCGCGAGCTTCTACACCGAAACCCTGCGTGTCGGCCGCACGTCGATCACCGTCCGCGTTGTCGTCGAGGCCGAGCGCTGGGGTGGCGGCCGAGGCGAGCGCGTCAAGGTGACCGAGGCGGAGGTGGTCCTGGTCGCCGTGGACGCGCACGGACGGCCGACCCCCATCGCCGAGCCAGCCGCGACACTCCCCGATTAGCCCGTCCTACAGTGGCGCGGCCTGCTGCCGATACGGGAGGGCGGCGGCATGGGTCTGTCGGGACCACGCCGGGATCTTCGGGGATAATAGGGCTTCATGAGCACGTGGCAGGACTTTCACGGGGTCAATGCCGGGTACGTCGCAGAGCTCTACGAGCGGTATCGCCGCGACCCCGCCTCCGTCGACCCGGCCACGCGCGCCGCGTTCGACCGCTGGGCGTCGCCTGACCTTCTGCACGCGGAGCCCGCTGTGCCGCCGGTCGCCGGCGTGCTGCCGACCTCCGATGGGCTGGCCGCGGTGCGCGCCGTGGTCGGAGCGGTGACGCTCGCCGACGCGATTCGGAAATACGGTCACCTCGCCGCGCAGCTCGACCCGCTCGGCACCCCGCCGATTGGCGATCCTTCGCTGCAGCCGGAGACCCACGGCATCACGAACGACGACCTGCGCGCTCTTCCCGCCGATCTGGTCGGCGGCGCTGTGGCCACGGGTGCGGCCAGCGCCCGCGAGGCCATCGACGCGCTTCGCCGCGTGTACTGCTCGACGATCGGTTACGACTACGCCGCTATCTTCGTCCCTGAAGAGCGCGAGTGGCTCCGCAACGCTGCCGAGGAGGGCTGGTTCAGGCCACCGCACGACCCAATCGACCCTTATGGGCTGCTCGAGCGAATCACCGAGGTCGAAGCCTTTGAGCGGTTTCTCCACCGGGCCTTCCCGGGCAAGACCCGCTTCTCCATCGAAGGGCTCGACATGATGGTGCCGATCCTCGACGAGGTCATCGTCGACGCGGCACAGGGCGGCATCCACAACGTGTTGATCGGCATGGCCCATCGCGGCCGCCTCAACGTGCTCGCGCACGTC
>JAFNAJ010000486.1 GCA_017860085.1 Acidobacteriota bacterium
GCCGCTCGTCTACCAGACCCTGAGCGCGGTTCGCGTGGGTCCAGTCGAAAGTCGATGCCGATGTTCAAGCCGCTCGTCACCGCGATTCTGCTGGCATCGAGCCAGGCACTGTTGCCTGTGCCCCTTGCCGCCCAGGGTGTGTCCCAGCCAGCCGGTCCCCAGATACCCAAGGCCTTCGCCGCCGTCGTCGGCGACGCCAAGGCGATCGGCCCCGGTCCCATCCTCGCCTACCGCACCAAGGACCAGACGCTGGTCTCGCTGCCCACGACCCTGCTCGATCGGCTGTTCTTCTGGTACGTGGAGGCGGCGCGCTTTCCTGAAGCCGCCGTCGCCAAGGACGGCAACGCCGTCGCCGAGGCGGTGGTGACCCTCGAGCGGCAGGGAAGCCGCCTCATGGTCAGGGACCGCATGCCCGCGTTCCAGAAGCGCTCTCCCAGCGGCGTCCCCACTGGCGATCCGGGGCAGGTGGATCCCAGGCGGAGCAACGCCCCGATCGACGTCGCCATCGACGCCGCGGCGCTCGGGCCGGTGATCGCCGCGCTGCCGATCGTGGCCGAGGCGGACGGCCGGATTCTGGTGGATATCACTGCGACGTTCTCCACCGACATCGACGGCCTGACGGCGGCGCCGCACGTCGCCAGCGCCGGCGTCGTGCCCGCGCCCATCGGCCTGACGGTGGACGCGGCGCGCTCGTACATCGCCGACGTCGACGTCTACCCCGACAACCTGCACGTGCGGTCGCACGTCACCTTCCGCGCGCAGAACCCCGCCGCGCCCGTCAAGGGGTTCCAGCCGATCTCGATCGAGCTGGGTCACTCGCTGATCATGCTGCCCGAGCGGCCGATGAAGGCGCGCCGGCACGACGACCGGGTCGGCTTCAACTTCACTAACTTCGCCGAGTTCGAGAACGCGAGCGGCGAGGTCGCCACCGGCCCGCTGCGCGGCGTCATCAACCGCTTCCGCCTCGAGAAGGCCAACCCCTCTGCGGCCATCAGCGACCCGGTGAAGCCCATCGTCTTCTACATCGGCCAGGGCGTGCCCGACCGCTGGCGGCCGTACATCGCGGCGGCCGTCGAGTCGTGGCAGCCGCTGTTCCGCGAGGCCGGGTTCAGCAATGCCATCGTGGCGAGGAATGCGCCGAGCCGCGCCGAGGATCCGGCCTGGAGCCCCGAGGACGCGCGCTTCAACGTGATCCGCTGGGTGCCACAGCCCTTCACCAACGCGATGGGACCCAGCGTGGTCGATCCGCGGTCGGGCGAAATCCTGTTCGCGCACATCCTGCTGTGGCCGCAGGTGCTCCACTGGATCGAGGACTACTACTGGCTGATGGCGCGCGGCCTCGATCCAGCCGTCGACCGGTTGCCCCTGAGCGAGCAGAAGCAGGGCGAACTCCTGCAATACGTCGTGGCGCACGAGGTGGGCCACTCGATCGGCCTGCGGCACAACCATCTGGCCTCGACCGCCTACACCGTGGCAGAACTGCGCGACCCCGCGTTCGCGAACGCGCACGGGCCGAACGCGTCGATCATGGCCTACGGCCGGATGAACCAAGCCGCGCAGCGCGGCGATGGGGTGACACGCGTGGTAGCCACACACGGGCCCTACGACTACTTCGCGATCAAGTGGGGCTACGGCATGCACGGAGCCACGCCTGCGGAGGAGCAGGCGGCGCTGGACCGCATGGCGGCGGCGGCGGTCGGTGACCGACTCACGCGTTGGGCGGCTGGCGAGGCTGGATTCGAAGACCGCTGGAAGCTCGACCCGCGCGTCCAGATGGAGAGCGTCGGCGCCGAACGCGTTGAGGCCACGCGGCTGGGCATGAAGAAGGTGGCCGCGTCCGTCGGAGACCTCGACGGTGCCACCGCCGACGACGAGGCGTTCCGCCGCGCCTATACGCAAGCCCTCTCGACGTTCGACGTGATGATGGGCAGCGTGACGAAGCTCGTCGGCGGCCGGCTGGTCGGTGAGGGGCAGGGGGCGAGGCCCGCGTTCGTGCCGGCGGCCGAGCAGCGTGCGGCGGTCACGTTCCTGCTCACGGAGGGCGCGGCGGCCTACGACGTGCTCCTGCGTCCCGACCTCGTGCTGCGCGCCGACCCCCTCAGCGGCGACCGCATCGTGGACGCGCATCGAGCGAACTGGGTGCGCGAGCTGCTGGCGGGCCCGAAGCTCGCGCTGGTGCAGACCCAGCACGCCATCGATCCCGCCGCCTACAGCGTGACGCAGCTCGCCGCGGACGTGACCGAGGCGGTGTGGGGCACGCTCGAGGCCCAGCCTGCCTGGCGCGCCGCGCAGCAGGAGGCGTATCTCGACAGCGTGGAGAAGGTCCTGCGCGCCACGCCCAACCCGAACGCGGCCGCGATCGCCGCCGCCATGTCCGGGCAGATGTTCTCCCAGGGCTACATCGCGCACCAGTTGGCCACCGGCCGGGAGACCGTGTTCCCCGCCTATGTGCGCGAAACGCTGCCGCTGTTGAAGGCGAGGCTCGACCGCGCGGCCAGCGACGCGCCAGACGAGGAGGCGCGCCTGCACCTGCGGAAGATGGCCGACCGTATCGACACGCTTCTGAAGGGGTGAGACGGGCACAGGCACCGGGACACGACCTGGCCGCGCCCGTGGAGTGCGCGCCGGCGCCGTGCGGTCAGCG
>JAFNAJ010000487.1 GCA_017860085.1 Acidobacteriota bacterium
CACAATACCGCCCATGCCCGGCATTCGAGCTGGCACGCGGTCTGTCGTCCTGGCGCTGCTGTTGCTGCCGGGCGTCGTCGTTCCCTCGGCGCCGCAATCCGCAACGACACCTCCGCAACCCTCACTGGTGTTGCGAGCATCGACGTATCTCGTCCGCGTCGAGGTCGTCGTCCGTGACCGCGGTGGAAAGCCCGTCACCGGCCTTCAGGCCGCGGACTTCGACGTCCGAGAAGACGGGGCGTCCCAGCGCGTCGAGTTCTTCTCATCGGGGCCGCACGCCGATGCGACGAGGGAGCCGCTGCCACCTGGCATGGTGTCGAACCAGCCGGACCTCGCCGGTCCGCGGCGAGGCCTGACGGTCGTCCTGATCGACTCGCTGAATACCGCGTGGGAGCACCGGGCGCAGGCTGTCGTCAACCTTCGCAAGTTCCTCGAAGGCGCGCATCCGGACGATCGCATCGCGATCTACACGCTGGGAAACGAGCTGAAGGTCTTCCACGAGTTCACGTCCGACGCACGAGCGTTGCGTCGCAAACTGGACCGCTTCGACAGCGAGATGGGGGAGGGGCGGTCGGAGTCCCCCCTGTTGGACGCGGTCCTGAGCCCTGAGGCCGCCGCGCTCCGGCGCTGGGCGAGCGGCACCGAGGAAGAGGCCCGGGCGACCATGAGGGCGGAGACGACATTCGAGGCGCTGGAGACGATCGCCAACCACCTGGGTTCGACGCCGGGCTGGAAGTCGCTCGTCTGGATCGGCGGTGGGGTGCCGCTCCACCTGGATGCCGGCCGGCCGCTCGGCGGCGGCATGGGCTCCAGAGCGACGTCGGGTGGCCGGTCCTTCGAGCCGGAGTTCGACCGCGCGGTCCGGGCGTTCACACGGTCGAACGTGGCGGTGTATCCGATCGACCCATCCGGGCTCCAGGATCTGCCGGTTTCCTCCGGAGGCTGGCGAGCGCTTCAGACGACGTCCATGCTGGAGCAACTGGCCGCGAGCACCGGCGGCGTGGCGTACACCGGCCGCAACGACATCCTCCAGGCGCTTCGGCGCGTGACCGACGATGCGCAGGCCAGCTACACGCTTGCCTACTACCCGGTCGAGGCGAAGCCGGACGGCCGGTTCCGCAAGATCCAGGTGCGTGTGAAGAAGAACGGCCTGGTGGCAACCCATCGCCGAGGCTACTACGCCGCGCCTCCGCGAGATCCGGCGGGCGAGGACCCGGCGAAGGCTGTGCGCGCGATGGCTCGCGCCGTGCTCGACGAGGCCGTCATCGGTGTCGCCGTCGGTCTGGACGCGTCGCCAGACGGGCCGCGTCTCATCGCGAGAATCGACGCAGCCGAGCTGCTCTGGCCAGACAAGAACGCGTTCAAGGCCGCGGCGCACGTCGGCGTCTTCCAGTACGATTCGGCCGAGCGGGAACTCGCCGGAGTGGTGGACGAGATCGACTTGACGTGCGACGCCTCGCGCGCAGCACTGCTGTCGAAACACGGTCTGGCGTACAACAGGCAGCTCGATCTCAACCCGGCGACCGTCCGAATCAAGATGGTCGTACGCTCGGTACGAACCGGTGCCGCGGGAACGGTAAACCTGCCCGTGTTGAAGTAGCCGGGCCGGCCTGTTCGCGGTTGACGGCGGGCCCGGCGCCGCTACCCGTTGAGGGTCCAGCCCGGCCGGTACGTCCGGCGCAGCAGGGCGTTCGCCTCCGGCACGTTCGTCACGCGGCCGGACGCGCCGTCGTACTCGATCTTCTGGCCGGTGCGGTACGCCACGTGCGCCAGCAGCATCTGCTCGCACAGCGTGCCGCTGTAGTCGAAGTCGCAGGAGGTCCTGAGCGTGCCCTTGCACGCCCGGATCCACTCTTCCTGGAAATGCCCCAGGGGCGGGATGATCTGGTCCGCCGGGCGCGGCTTGTAGTACGTGAAGTCGGCCTTGTCGCCGAACGGCACCAGCAGGCGGGTTTGGAAGTCGGCGATGAGGTACCCGAGGCTGCCCTTGAACATCACGCCGTGGCCGATCTTGTTCAGGTCGATGTACTCGCGCGGCGGGCGCGGCATCGCGCCGCCCTGATACCACGAGACGCCGATGGCCGGCCGCCACGCATTGGCCGGGTGCTCGAAGGTGGCCGTCATCTCGACGGGGGAGACCTCCGGGTTGAACGGCTCACCCGACGCGACAACGGACGTGGGCAGCCCCGCGTCGATCGCGTTCCAGGCGAGGTCCATCGTGTGGCTGCCCATGTCGGTGAGCTGCCCCGCGCCGAAGTCCCAGTACATGTTCCACTGCAGGCAGTTCAGGCCGGACTGCCCGGAGAAGTAGTCGGGGTTGTACGGGTGGAAGGGCGCCGGCCCGATCCACAGGTCGTAGTGCAGCGTCTTCGGCGGCTCGCCCTGGGCCGGCGGGTAGCCTGCGCGGCGGAGCTGGCGGTTGCCCCAGCAGTACACGTGCGACAGTTCCCCGATCGCCCCGTCGCGCACGAGTTCGCGCACGCGATTGAAGTTCTCGAAGGCGTGGCGCTGCGTGCCGCACTGCGTCGCCAGTTTGTGCCTGTTCCTGAGGTAGGCCGCCCGCACCAGGCGCACCTCCTCCACGCTGTTGCCCAGCGGCTTCTCGCAGAAGACGTGCAGCCCGCGGTTCATGGCCCACCAGAGCGCAACCACGTTCTCCTTCGCCAGGGCGTCGAAGTGCGCTTCGCCCCGGCCCCAGGTGCCGATGAGCGCGACGTTCAGCTTGTTGCTCGGGGCGTCCTGGCCCGACAGGACGCCGCTC
>JAFNAJ010000095.1 GCA_017860085.1 Acidobacteriota bacterium
CTCGGTACCGCGCCGTGGGGCTTCTTCGTCTTCTTTGCGTTCGGCCTCGCGGCCGGCATTCTGAACGTCTACCGGACGACGTCCCGCCTGATGAAATGAGCGTCTTCGACGCGGACCCGCTCCTCGGCCGGCTCGAACGCACGGCGACCGTGTTCTGTCTGGCAGCCGCCGTGGTCGCCCTCGGCGCTCGCGGTGGCCGACCAGACGTCGCGCTGGGCATTCTGGGCGGAGGCTTCCTGATCGGGGTCAGCTACTGGGCCATCAGGTCCGGCGGCGATGCCCTGCTGATCCTCGCAGGCGGTGTTCGGAACGGGGCCGCGCCAGCGGTCGAAGAAGCCCGTCAGAGGCGGCGAACCGCGGGACGACTCGGGGCCCGGCTGGTGGGTCGGTACGCTTTACTCGTCATCTTGGCGTACGTTATGATTGCGCGCTTGCGGCTGCACCCTATTGGCTTGCTGATAGGGGCGTCGTCGGTGGTGGCGGCCGCGACGATCGAAGCGGTCCGCCTGCTGCTGGGAACGGGTCGTCCCGGGCCCCGGTAGGGCTGGCGCACCACGCGGTCCGGGCAATCGCCCCCGGTTGGTTCCATGGAACAGCTGCATCACGAGCTTTGGATCGTCAAGGCCGTCAACGCCCTGCTCGGGCCCCTCGTGGCCGCGATGCTCGCGCCGTTCGGCTTCGAGTTCGCGCCGGGTCACGATGTGATTCCCGACTACCTGGTCATGTGCGGGGTCGTGCTCGTCGTGCTGGTGGGGCTGGCCCTGCTCGTCCGCTCGCAGCTGAGCGTCGACAACCCGGGTCGGCTCCAGGTCGTCATGGAGGACATCGTCGGTCTGTTCGTCGACATGCTCAAGACGAACATCGGCGAGAAAGGCCCCAAGTACTTCCCCCTGGTGGCGGCCATCGGGCTCTTCATCTTCACGGCGAACATGATCGGCAAGATCCCGGGCTTCATGTCGCCAACCGCCAACATCAACGTCACGCTCGGGTGCGCCCTCACGGTATGGGTCTACTACCATATCCAGGGCATCAGGGTGCAGGGCGTCGTGTCGTACGTGAAGCACTTTGCCGCGCCGCCGGGCGCGCCGCTGTTCATCGCGCCCATCATGCTGCCCATCGAGATCATCAGCCACCTCTCGCGGGTGCTGTCGCTCTCGATTCGACTGTTCGGCAACATCTTCGGCGAGGAGCTCGTCGTGCTGATCCTGGCGAGCATCGTGCCGTTCCTGGTGCCGCTTCCGATGATGGTGTTGGGCATCGTCACGGGGACGCTGCAGGCTTTCATCTTCGTCATGCTCACGATGATCTACCTGTCGGGCGCCGTGCATACCGGGCACGAGGACGAACTCCGCGAGCACGGGGAGTCGCATGCGCACGCTGCCGCGTGAGCGTGTCGACGTCCGGCGCTGAACCCATCGCAACTACGTCAATCGCTTCGAGGAGGCTCTGGTCGTGAAGAAATCCTTCGTTCTGACACTCGCACTCATTGCCGCCACCGGGCTGGTCTCACCCCTTTACGCTCAGGAGGCTGGCGCCGCCGCGGGATCCGAGCTCGTCAAGTGGTCGATCATCACGGCCGGCTTCGCCCTCGCCATCGCAGCAGCATTCGGCGCGCTGGGCCAGTCGCGCGGCATCGCGGCCGCTGCGGACGGCATCGCCAGGAACCCGTCGGCGGCCGGCGAGATCCGAGGCGTGTTCATCCTCGGCCTCGTCCTGATCGAGTCGCTCGTCATCTACGTGCTGCTCATCTCGCTGATCCTGTTCTTCCTCAAGCCGTTCGGCGGCTAACAGTCCGTCGCAGCCGAAGTTCCGGGGGGCGCGCCCGGCTCCCGCCGACTGGTGGGAGCCGGCGACGTCCCTCTTGTCGTCTGGACCGATCCTCGCTGAAGGGCCGTGACGCCTCAGGACACCCGCGGCACCCACGGGGCGATCGACGCCTGGCTCGCCCTGATGGTGATCATCTGGGCGGGGAACTTCAGCCTCGTCAAGGCGACCCTCACCCACATCCCCGCGATTCCATTCAACGCGCTGCGGCTCGTCTTGTCGTCAGGGCTGTTCCTGCTGTTCCTCGCGTGGCAGCACGCGCGCGGGGGCCGGAGCGACGAGACGGCCCCGCACGGGCCGTGGCGTGCCCTGGAGGCCAGCGTGCCCACGCGAGCCGACTGGCTCGTCATTGCCGGGCTTGGGGTCGTCGGCCACTTCGTCTACCAGCTGTGTTTCATCGGAGGGCTGGCGCGGACCAGCGCGGCCAACAGCGCGTTGATCCTCGGGTGCACGCCGGTGGCCGTCGGCCTCCTCTCGGCGGCCGTCGGGCAGGAACGGGTGCGATCGGCGCACTGGATCGGCGCGGTCCTCTCGCTCCTGGGACTGTATCTGGTGGCGGGTCGTGGGGTGCGGGTGTCTGGCGAGTCGTTCGCCGGTGACGCCCTGCTGCTGGTCGGCGTCGGATGCTGGGCCTTGTATACGGTGTTCTCGCGCCCCCTGCTCGATCGCCACTCGCCCCTGGTCGTAACCGGCTACTCGATGGCGATCGGGACCGTTTTCTTCCTGCCGGTGGCGCTGCCGAGCCTCCGCGCGCTCGACTGGACAGCCGTCACGACCAACGCGTGGATCGCGCTCGTGACGTCGGCCGTCCTGTCGATCAACGTGGCGTACCTGATCTGGTACACGGCCGTGCAGCGGATAGGGAACACCCGCACGTCGATGTACTCGAACGTGGTGCCCGTGGTGGCGCTGGCGATCGCCTGGGTCTCACTGGGCGAACGAGTCGATCTCGCGAAGGTCGGCGGGGCAGCGGCCATCCTGTCCGGCGTGGTCCTGTCGCGGCTGGCGGCAGGCGAGTTGCGGCGTCGGCTGCCGGCTCCTCCAGCCGAGGAGTGAGACCGCGGGCATTTGGCGGAAGCGGCGACCTGGGGCATCATAGACGCTGAATCCTATGAAGCCCTTTGGTAACGAGCGTTTCATGGCCCTCATCCCGCTGGCGGTGCTGGTCTTCGTCGTCACTGTCCTGGCTGGCGGGCCGGGGCCGCTCATCGACATGCTCGACCGTATTGCCAGGCAGGCCTACGAGGTCCTTGCCAGCGCGGTCTCGTCCGTGGTCCGCTGACCGCCGCGGCCACTCGCTCACGGGCGGCCCGTTCAGGCGGGTTCGGCCTTCCTCGGTCGCTGCCCGCTCGCCAAGACCCTCTTTCTGAGTCGAAGGCTCTTCGGCGTCACCTCGACCAGCTCATCGTCGTTGATCCACTCGATGGCCTGTTCGAGGCCGAGGCGTCGCGGCGGGATCAGGCGGACTGCCTCGTCGGCCGTCGACGCCCGCATGTTCGTCTGCTTCTTTTCCTTCGTGATGTTGACGTCGAGGTCGCTGGGCCGGCTGTTCTCGCCGACGACCATGCCCTCGTACACGTGGGCGCCGGGCTCGACGAAGATCTCCCCACGCTCCTGGAGGTTGGAGATGGCATAGGCCGTGGCCGGACCCGGCCGATCGGCCACCAGCGCACCGGTCGTGCGACACGGGATCGGGCCGTGCCAGGGTTCCCACCCCGCGAAGATGTGGTGGAAGATCCCCGTGCCACGCGTATCGGTGAGGAACTGCGAGCGGAACCCGATGAGACCCCTCGAGGGCACCCGGAACTCGAGGCGAATCCGCCCGCTGCCGTGGTTGACCATCCTGGTGAGTGTGCCCCGTCGCGCGCCGATCTGCGCGATGACCACGCCCTGATGATCGTCGGGCACGTCGATGACGACGTCCTCGACGGGCTCGACGATGCCGGCGCTGGCCTGCTTGGTGACGATCTCCGGGCGCGACACCTGGAGCTCGTATCCCTCGCGTCGCATCATCTCGATCAGGATCGACAACTGCAGCTCGCCTCGCCCGACGACCTTCGTCTGTTCGGGCGACTCCGTGTCCTCGATCCGAATCGAGACGTTGCCGAGCAGTTCGCGCTGCAGGCGCTCGCGCAGCTGGCGCGACGTGACGAACTGGCCTTCGCGGCCGGCAAAGGGCGACGTGTTGACCCCGAAGATCATCGAGACCGTGGGCTCGTCGACCGCAATCGGCGCCATGCCCCGGGGGTTCTCGGCGTCGGCGATGGATTCTCCGATGGTGATGTCCTCGATGCCGGCCAGGCAGACGATGTCACCCGCGGCGGCCTGGCTGACGTCGACGCGCTTGAGGCCGTCGAACGCGAAGAGCTTGGTGATCCGCGTCTGCTGCCGCGAGCCGTCGAGCTTGCAGACGCTGACGAGGTCGTTCAGTCGGACCTGGCCATTGAACACGCGGCCGATGGCGATGCGGCCGAGGTAGTCGCTCGAATCGAGGTTGGCGACGAGGATCTGCAACGTGCCGGACGGGTCGCCCGCAGGCGGCGGGATGTGCTCGACAATCGCGTCGAAGAGCGGGCGAAGGCTGTCGCCGGCCACCGCGGGATCGCGGCTCGCGATGCCGGCACGCGCGTTGGTGTAGAGCACCGGGAAGTCGAGCTGGTCCTCGGTCGCATCGAGATCGATGAAGAGGTCGTAGATCTCGTTGAGCACCTCCTGCGACCGGGCGTCGGGGCGGTCGATCTTGTTGATCACGACGACAGGCGTCAGGCGTCGCTCGAGCGCCTTGCGCAGCACGAAGCGTGTCTGAGGCAGGGGACCCTCCGAGGCGTCCACGAGCAGCATCACGCCGTCGACCATCGAGAGCGTCCGCTCGACCTCGCCGCCGAAGTCGGCGTGCCCCGGGGTGTCGACGAGGTTCACCACGACGTCGCCGTACCGCACCGACGTGTTCTTGGCCAGAATCGTGATGCCACGTTCGCGTTCGAGGTCGGTGTTGTCCATCACGCGTTCGACGACGCGCTCGTTGGCCCGGTACACGCCGCTCTGCCTGAACATGGCATCAACCAGCGTGGTCTTGCCATGGTCGACGTGCGCCACGATGGCCACGTTGCGCCGATGCGGGTTGGCAACCGGGCCGTGCGACGTCGTCCCGCGGGTCTTCTCGCGTGTGAGCATCCAGCCAGTATAACAGGCCGATCCGAGGCCGGCCGGGGGCCGGAATGCGGAACTGCCTGGCTCGGGCCGATTGCATGGACGATGGAGACGAGCCGCGCCCACTGGGCGACGATCGTGATACTGGCGGCGCTCACGGCCGGAAGCGAGGCCGGCCGGGCCGCTGCCGAGGCCCAGACGCAAAGCCGCGCGCGCACGTGGCGGGCTGGTGAGCTGGACGGACGCAGCCCGGGCACCACCGACCAAGGTGACAGCCTCTGTGCTGCGCTCGCGTCACTCGAGGGCTTGGACCTCTACGTAGCGGTGTCGCGTGGGGAGGCCAGGGCTGGCGACGTTCTCGTGCACCTGGCGTGCGGAACGGGGGGACCGACAGCATCGCGCGCCGCGCTGATTGCCTTGGCGGCCTCGGGCGACCGGCAGGATGTTCAGGTGCTGCTCGAGGTGGCCGCATCGCGCGACCCGGTTCGGGCCGCCGACGCGGTTGAGGCGCTGTTGTTGGCTGGGTTGCCGGTAGACGCCGACACCGTGGTCGGGGCCTATCGGTCGAGCGGACGCGCGACCCGGCGACGACTGCTGGTGGCGATGTCGGCCGCGGGAGCGACCGAGGCGCTGGCCGTGACTGCCGGGATCGAGACCGATGAGGACCTGGCTCGCGAAGCGCGACGTCGGCTCGACGCGCTCAGGTGATGCCGGGGTCAGATCTTGATTCTATGCATCGCGGCTGAACTCCAGCGACCGCCACGACCCACGAGGCGAGATGCATAGAATCAAGATCTGACCCCGATCTCTCACGTGCCGCTACTCGGAGTCGACCGGCGGGTCCGTTCCGAGGAACTGTCGGTTCAGTTCCTTCCACTGGTCGGCGGACAGCAGCGTCAGCGGCGGGCGCACGAACTCACCGCCGTCGGCGACGGCCACGCCAAGCTCATGCTCCATGAATCGTCCCAGCCGCGCATCTTCCTGCTCGAGCCACGCTTGCGCCGCCTGGCCGGTTCGATAGGTCGAGTACTCGTGGTTCAGCGGCTCGATCGTGGCCAGCCAGCCGCGCCGGTACGAATCGCGACGAGCCAGGTCGGGATGACGGCTCAGTACGGGATTGAACCCAAGGACCCGGCCGTCCACCGGCGCCGCGATGGTGGCGCGACGTGCCCCGTACCCGATCTCCGCCAGGGCCTGGCCGCGATACACGACCGAGCCCACCGGCACGAGCTGGATGCTGTCCATGCGGGGGAACAGGAGCTGGAAGAGGCCGTCGAGCCCGACGCGCAGCGTCTTCTCCCCCATCTCCTTCACCCACGTGTGGCCTGCCGCGTAGAACAGCCCCGTCGCCCACGGGACGCGCCCCGCCTGGCCGAGCCCGAGCACCCGGTCGTGGACCCGTCGGTAGCTCTTGACGCCCTGGAAGACGATCAAGAGGGGCACGACCAGCAGCGCCAGCACCGCCAGCGCGAGCACGAATCGCGCCGCAAGTCCGACGATCAGGACCACGAGCGATTCACCGAAACCCAGCAGCGCTTCCATGACAGGCTCCTTCCAAGCTACTCCTTGTGGCAGTGCGTGCAGTCGTCCTGGATGGCGGAGGCCCGCTTGCCATCGTGGCAGGCCCCGCACTGGCGACCCTTTTCCATCTCAGCGTGCACGAGGGGCACCCGCTTGGCGCCCCCGACCTGCTTGAGGATCGAGAACAGTCGAGGGTGGCAGGTTGTGCAATCCGGCCGGGCGGCGTCCACGTGCGTCTCGTGCAGGAACGTGACCTGACCCGGGCTATCGGCCGACCGCGGCAGGGCAATGCCGGCCGGCAGGCGGCTGAGCGACTGTGCCGACAGCGCGACGGCGCACAGCGTCATCGAAGCCAGGGCCAGCGCAGCGCGCGCAGTCGGAGAAAGTGAGCGCATGGGGTCCTCCGTCCGTCTCCCCTAGGTCAGCAGGAACGTGCGCGCGACCCGACGCCAGTCGCTCGGATCGATGGCGTGGGCGATGCCGTCCACGGGCACGCCGCCATCCTGCAGGGCCAGCCCGAGCTCGGGCGCCATCAGCCGCCGCAGGTCGTTCGTGGCCTCCTCAATCCAGCGCCTGGCGAGGCGGGGCTGCAACAGCCCCTTCAGTGTGGCCTCGGCCTTCGGCGCGTGGACTCGGACGAGCCACCCATCGCCGTAGGGGTCGCGATTGACGAGGTCTGGCGACGAGACGATGTTCGGGTTCACGGCTGCCACGACGCCGTCAATCGGCGAGAGCATCGACACCGACTGGCCGTCGGCTCGGACGCTCCACGCCGGCTCGCCCTGCGAGACACGGGCGCCGACGTGCGGCAGGCTGACCTCGGCGATGGGACCCACCAGTTTCTGGGCGAAGTCGTCCATGCCGACGGTGACGAGCCCAGGTCGTTCGGCTCTGGCCCAGGCGTGGCCCGGGTGGTAGGCCACCTCGGGCGACACCTGGAACCACTCCACCCACTGGGTCCGGCGGGGCACCCTGGCCTTGACCGTGGCCTCGGCCGGCTGCGCCTTGGCGCTCATCGCGAAGCGCCAGAAGGGGATGAAGCAGGCAATGAACGCGATCGCTACCAGGTATTCGATTGCTTTCGCGGTGTAGAGCGTCAGGATGTCGTGCGGAATCATGGCGTCCTCTCTCGTCTCACCGCGTCTCGCGGTACTCCGGCAACTCTGCCAGCACCGGCATGCGGTTCACGACCCAACGGAACACGGTCACACCCATCGTGACGAGGGTGATCGTGGTCAGGATTTCCATCACGCTCGGGACGTAACGGGGTGTCACGTTCCAGTTGAACGCGATGACCGACACGTTGAGCCTATTGACAACCACTCCGAGCACCACCCAGGCGGCGGTCCACCGGATCAGCTTCACCTGTTCCCGTCGGGCGGCGCTGGCCAGCACGAGGCTCGGCACCAGGACAAAGCCGACGACCTCGAACAGGTACCAGGCACCCCAGCCGGTGAGCAGGAGCGCCCAGTGATTGCCGTCGGCCAGGCCTTGCAGCCTGGCGAAGAAGTACGTGAACAGCACGACCGCCGCCGCGCGCGCGAGGCCAATCGTGAGGCGGTCGAGGTTCACGTGGTGGTCGGCCCGGTGCGCGAACGCGCGATGTGACAGCCCGCTCTCGACGATCACCATGCTCAGGCCGGCGGTGATGGCCGAGATGAAGAAGAAGATCGGGATGAACGGCGAGTACCACAGGGGATGAATCCGGTGGGGGGCCATCAGGAACAGCCCTCCAAGCGAGGCCTGGTGGAGCGTCGACAGGACCACGGCGGCCACTGTGAGCCCGACGGTGAGCTTCAGCATGAAGTCGCGCCACCGCTTCAGGCCGAGCCACTCGAACACCGAGGGGGTGAACTCGGCCGCCAGCACCAGGGTGTAGAGCAGGACGCACCAGCCGACCTCGAACATCACCGAG
>JAFNAJ010000488.1 GCA_017860085.1 Acidobacteriota bacterium
GTGACCGTGAGCCTCGACACGCTTCGCCGCGAGCGCTTCAAGACCCTCACGCGCTTCGATGGCCTCGACCAGGTGCTCGCCGGCGTGGTCGCCGCCCGCGACGTCTTCGGGTCCCTGAAGATCGACTCGGTCATTCTTCGCGGCGTCAACGACGACGAGTTGAGCGACCTGGTGGAGTTCGGGCGCCGGATGCGGGCCGAGGTCCGGTTCATCGAGTACATGGACGTTGGCGGTGCCACCCGCTGGTCTCCCCAGGCCGTCGTCACGCGGCGTGAGATGCTCGAGGCGATCGTCGCGCGGTACGGCCCGGTGGAACCGATCGTCGAAGAGTCGACCGCGCCAGCCGATCGCTACCGGCTGCGCGACGGCACCGTCTTCGGCATCATTTCGTCGACCACCCAACCGTTCTGCCGTGCGTGTGATCGATCGCGGCTGACGGCTGACGGCCTGTGGCTCCTGTGCCTGTATGCCACCGACGGCATCGACCTGCGGACGCCCCTGCGCGCTGGCGCCACCAACGCCGAACTGGCCGCGATCGTCGAGCGGCGGTGGGCCTCGAGAGACGACCGAGGCGCCGAGGCGCGCCTCGCCCTCGTCGACCGCTCCGCGTTTGCATCGCCGGTCGAGCTCCGTGCGCGCGCGCACCTCGAGATGCACAAGCGCGGCGGGTAGCGCGCTAACGCGCCGCGTCGGCCTTGCCGATACCCCGTAAAAGGTGCGCCCGCGGGGCCGGAGCCCGTCTGCCTGCCGCACCCCCAGTTGCGACCATGCTCGACCATCCCCGCCTCGTGAAAGCCGCGGAGTCGCTCGACCCGGTTCCCATCAGCGTCACGCGACTGCTGGCGGTCGTCGCCCGCGACAACTGGGCGTTCACCGATGTCGAGCAGGTCATCAGCCTCGATCAGGCCCTCACCGGGCGGCTGTTGCGCCTCGCCAACTCGTGGGCCGTGGCCTCCCATATGCCGGTCGGCACGGTCAAGGACGCCGTGTTCCGTGTTGGCATCGGACCCGTGGTCTCGTTTGCCACGGCCGCCTGCGTCGGGCCGTCCTTCCGCCGGGCGCTGCCCGAGTATGGGCTCTCGGAAGGGCGTTTGTGGCGTCATGCGGTCGCCGCCTCGCTCGGGGCGGAGGTGCTCGGAGCCATGAGCCCGGCTGGCGTGCCCGTCGAGTCGATCACGGCCGCCCTGCTGCACGACGTGGGGAAGCTGGTGCTCGCGCGTTTCCTGACACCCGATCTGCTGCAAGGGCTGGCTGACGCCCGGGCGACGGGCGACCGCACGGCGATGCAGGCCGAAGTGGAAGTGCTCGGCGTGCACCACGGGGAACTGGGCGGGCTGATTGCGCGGCACTGGAACCTGCCGGAGCGGCTGGCCGAGGCGATCGCCCACCACCATGCTCCAGAGAAGGTCGCCGATGTGGTGTGCGACGCTGTGCACGTCGCCAACATCGCGGCCCGCCTGGTGGCGGGTCCTCCTCCTCTGGCCGACGCCGACGTGCAGCCGTCACCCGGTGCCGTCGAGCGCCTGCGGCTGCCTGCCAACTTCCTCGACCGCCTGACGGCCCATGTCGGGCGGAGGCTCGAGGACGTCCTCGCCCGCTACGACGGCGCGACCGAACCCATCCGCGTACGGGCGGCGAGCTAGGGCGCTCAGCCCGGCGGCGTTGCCGGGATCCCGGCAGTGCCGGTGCGCCTGAGTCATCCGGGCTCGTCCAGATCGTGACTATTCCTGCGTCAATCCTTCAGCCCATCCCGTTGGTTGGGATCTTGCTACATCAGGAGGGTTTGCCTGCTGGCGGGGACTCGGCACCGGCGCGCTCCGTCAGCTCATGCCCCAGGCACGACCAGCGTTTCTTCGCTGGTCCCGGCGGCTCGCCGCCGGAGATACCCCGGTGAAAGGAAGGCCCTGATGCATCGCGTTCCGTTGTTGTTCGCCCTCGTGGCGACCCTTGTGGTGCTGGGAGGTCCGGCCGCGGCACAGCAGCCGTCGCCCCCTCCGGGCTGGAGTGTGACCGACTGCCAGACCTGCCACGATAAGGCCGTCGGCCCCGCATTCTCCCGCAGCAGTCACGGCAAGCTCGACCAGAGCTGTGCCGGCTGCCACGCCAATGTGGCCGAGCACGCCAAGGCCCAGATGGCGGGCGATGCCAACGGCCCCGTGCCGTCACTGAAGCACCTGTCGACCCAGGAACTCAACAACACCTGCCTCAGCTGCCACGAGAAGAACGGCCAGACGTCGTGGCTGAGCGGCATGCACGCGCGCCGCAACGTCGCGTGCACGTCGTGCCACGGCGTGCACGAGTACAAGTCGGTGAAGGCGCAGCTGAAGACGGAGCGCGACCCAGACACCTGTTACACCTGCCACAAGTCGAACCGAGCCAAGTCGATGCGCACGTCGCACCATCCGGTTCGCGAAGGCAAGATGGCCTGCTCGAGCTGCCACAACCCTCACGAGGGCAACGTGCCCAACATGCTCAAGGCCGACTCGGTCAACGACCTCTGTTACAAGTGCCACGCCGAGAAGCGTGGACCGTTCGCCTTCGAGCACGCGCCGGTCCGCGAGGACTGCGTCTCGTGCCACGAGCCGCACGGCACGAACCACCCGCGGCTGCTGACGCAGAAGCTGCCGAACCTCTG
>JAFNAJ010000096.1 GCA_017860085.1 Acidobacteriota bacterium
CGGGTCCAGCAGCCCCGTCGGGCGAACGACCTGCTCGGCAAAGACGCCTCCCGTCAGCCGCAGCTCGTAGTCGCCGGGCGTGGCCGACACGAAGACGACCTGGCGGATGCCGCTCTCCTGGCTCCCGGTGTCAGGCGGACTGGCTGCCTCCACGGGCCGCTCGCGGGCAACGGCCCAGCCCACCGAGCCGGCGGCCTCGCGCATGCCCCGTGTCGCGCGTCTCCACGATGCCGACGACTCCAGCTCCGCCAGGCCGACCCGTTCCTCCCACTCCTCGAAGGTGAGCGGGCGGTTGTCGAGCGCCGACGGCAGGCGGAACCCGTACTCGACCAGCACCTCCTTGCGGCTGCGGTCGCCCTGGAACATCCCTCGCACCTGGGGCACGGTCTGGTGGCTCTCGTCGATGATCACGAGGCAGTCTTCCGGCAGGTAGTCGAGCAACGTCGGCGGCGGCTCCCCCGCTCCCCGCCCGGTGAGGTGACGCGCGTAGTTCTCGATGCCGTGGCAGTAGCCGATCTCCCGGATCATCTCGAGGTCGAACATCGTGCGCTGGTGCAGACGCTGCGCCTCGGGCAGCCGTCCCGCCGCCTCGAGCTGGGCCCGTCGTTCCACGAGCTCGGTCTTGATGGCTTCGACGGCCAGCTTCAGCCGCTCGCGCGGCGTCACGAAGTGCGACTTCGGGTAGATGGCCATCCGGTCGTGATGCCGCAGCGTGCGACCGGTCAGCGCATCCACCGACGCGAGATCGTCGATCTCGTTCCCGAAGAGCTCGATGCGCACGGCCTCCTCTTCGTACGACGGGTAGACCTCGACGATGTCGCCGCGGACCCGGAAGGTGCCTCGCCCGAACTCGTGGTCGTTGCGCTCGTACTGCATCTCGACCAGCTTCCGCAGCACGTCGTCACGACCGATGCGCTGCCCGCGCTCGAGGGTCAGCAGCATGCCATAGTAGGCTTCCGGCGATCCCAGCCCGTAGATGCACGACACGCTGGCCACGATGACCACGTCGCGCCGCTCGAACAGCGACCGCGTCGCCGACAGCCGCATGCGGTCGATCTCGTCGTTGATGGTCGCTTCCTTCTCGATGTACGAGTCGGTCGTCGGTACGTAGGCCTCGGGCTGGTAGTAGTCGTAGTACGACACGAAATACTCGACCGCGTTATGAGGAAAGAAGCGCCGGAATTCCTGGTAGAGCTGTGCCGCCAGCGTCTTGTTGTGGACCATCACCAGGGTCGGGCGATTGACCCGGGCAATGGTCTGCGCCATCGTGAAGGTCTTGCCCGACCCGGTCACGCCGAGGAGCACCTGGGCGCGTACCCGGTCCCCGAGCCCCAGCACGAGCTCGTCGATGGCGCGCGGCTGGTCACCTCGCAGCTCGAAATCAGTGACGAGGCGGAACTTGTCGTATCGGGAGGGCATCGGCGGCGTGGACCGTCGATCGTACCACACGGGGTCAGATCTTGATTCTATGCAGCGCCGGTTCGGCGACGACGCAGCCCTCGGGACCGCCCGAACAACAGTCCCCAGCTCGAGGGCGCTGCATAGAATCAAGATCTGACCCCAGGCAGCTGCTAGGGCTGGGATCCGGGTCGGTAGGGCGCGAAGTAGCCGCGACGCGTCCTGACCTTGGCCCCCTTCAGTTCGGGCCGTGTCAGGCGAACCTCCACCTCGCGCCAGGCGCCGTCGGCACGCCGGTCGGTCGACACGTAGCCGAGGGTGTAGCGCGCGTTCAACTCCTGGAAGATCTTGTCGTAGGCCTCGTCCAGCTGCTTGATCGACATCGGGAAGATCGCCTGCCCGCCGGTCGACTCCGCCAGTTGTTGGAGCCGCAGCCGCTGCTCCATGCGGCTCGACGAGGGCTGGTGCTCCAGGAACCCGACCGCGTAGACCGTGACATCGGACGCCTTGATCAGGGACAGCGCCTCGGCAAAGCTCATGGTGCTGCTGGTGTCGCCTCCATCCGTGTAGATCACGAGGACCTTCTGTCCCGTCTGGTCCTGCGATCCATCGAGGTACACCCCCAGCGCATCGTACAGGGCCGTCCACCCGTCCGGCTTCCGGCTGCGCAGGCGCTCGACGAGCCTCGGAAAGTCGCGTGGTCCGAAGCGCGCCGCGCGAACCTCGGTGTCGAAGTCGACCAGAGTGATGTCTTCGGCGCGCTCCTGCGTGTTGAGGAACTTGATGGCGGCGCTTCGAGAGAACGACAGGTCCTCGGTCATGCTGCCGCTGCAGTCGAACAAAAGCCCCAGGTGCAGGGGGCGCGCGTCATCCGCATCACCCTGCGCGAAGTACCAGACGGGCTGCGGGGTGCCGCGCTCGACCACCTCGAAGTCGTCGACGGTGAGCCCCGACACGGGGGTCCCCTTGCGGTCGACGACGGTGACGCCGAAGTGCACCAGCTCGACGCCCGTGCGATAGACGGGCTGGGCCTCGGCCAGACCGCTCGTGACGACGAGCCCCAGACCCACCAAGATCGGGAGGATCACGGGCCTAGCCTACCACTACTTCGGCGCCCAGATTCTCCCGATGGTCGAGGCAGATGACGGACCTCGGCCCGCGGCCCGGGCCCGGCCACCGTGGGGGCCTGTCGGGAGCATGAAAAACCCGTGGACACGTGCTCCAAGGGTATAATTGGAAGTTTGCCGGCAATGGCTGGTGCCTCGCCGCCGTTGCCACACATCTATGAAGTGCCTCGCGGTCTGCCAGGGCGAGTTGGTCGTGCGCACGCTCGACCAGGCGCTCATCCCGGCCTACGACGTGGAGTTCATCGTCGAGAGCCGGCCCCTCGCGCGGAAGCTCCACGACGCCGGGCTCGCCGTGACGGCCGCCGACCCGCGACGCGTGGACACCTACCTGAAGGCGGACGTCACGCCCGGCACGGTCGTGCTCATCGAGGACAACGGCCGTCGCAGCCTCCGCCGAATCGTGGGCGCCGCGCGTGACGCGGGCGCAACGCTCGTCTATGTGATCAACACGTCGCCCAACACGTGGCGCACCGACGAGGTCCGGGCGCACTTCCCCGAAATCAACCAGCTGCCGCTCGCCGCCCTCGTCGGGGCCACGCTGTCCACCGAGTTGGGCCGGTCGCTCACCCGCGCACGGGTGCAGCAGTACCAGCGGTACTTCGCCGACGCGAGCCGCGTGCTGATCCTGCTGCACAACGATCCCGATCCCGATGCCATGGCAAGCGGCCTCGCGCTCCGCAGCATCCTCCGCCGCACCAAGACCACGGCCGTCATCGGCGCGCTCCAGGGCGTGACGCGGCCCGAGAACCTGCGCATGGCCAACCTGCTCGACATCCACGTCGAGGATGTGACGGCCGCCTCGTTTGCCGAGTTCGACCGCATCGCCACCGTCGACGTGCAGCCGCACTACTTCGGCAGCCTGCTGCCGCGCGCCGACCTCGTGATCGACCACCATCCCGAGCAGTCCGGCTACAGCGCGGTGTTCAAGGACATCCGCGCCAACTACGGCTCGACGTCGACGATCCTCACCGAGCACCTGCGCGCGGTGGACGTGAACGTGTCCGAACGCACCGCAACCGCGATGCTGTATGCCATCAAGTCGGACACGCTGTTCTTCGCGCGGCAGACGAACCCGGCGGATCTCGAGGCGTTCACGTACCTCTACAGCCACGCCGATCCGACGCTGATCCGGAAGATGGAAGGCGCCGAGATCACCGTGGAGCGGCTCGGTTCCGTGCGCCAGGCCCTCGACCGCGGGGCGCTCGCCGACCAGGTGTTCTGCTCCTACATGGGCGACGTGGTGCGCGAGGACCTCATCGCGTACGTGGCCGACTTCTTCCTGCAGGTCGAGGACGCCAAGTGGACCATCGTCGCAGGCAACGTCAACGGCAACTTCGTGACGTCGGTCCGCAACCTCGGCTACTCGCGGAATGCCGGGGAGTTCGTGAAGCGCTGGTTCTCGGACATCGGCAGCGCCGGTGGCCACCGGGCGATGGCGAAGGCCGTTGTGCCGATGGATCGTTTCGTGGCGAAATTCGGCGCGCTCGAGGCGCCCGACATGACGGCCAAGCTGCGAGACCTGGCGACGACCTTCCTGCGCGAGACCCAGACCGACAAGAAGAAAGACGCCCGCCAGCCCACCCAGGCGACGAGCGCCTGACGGTGCCCTGGCGGATCAGGCCCCACCGGGGCGGAGGTCGAGATCGTCGATCGAGGCCCCCGGCCGTGCGGCGGTGACCTGCTCGCCGCTGGCACCGACCACCGGCTCGATGAACTGCCGGTAGGCGTCCTCGTAGCCGCGGTTCATCAGCTCGCGAATGGTGAAGGCGCGGTCGGACCGTTCGTCGTAGCCGCCCGCGAAGTCGAAGGGCCCGAGCGGGTTGTGCGTCGGCCTGACTTCGAACACCCCGTGGAACCGCCACCCATGCGCCGAGAGCGCGTCGCGCACGCTCGCAGCCTCGGCCGCGACCACCGTCTCGCCCACGCGCGACCGCGGATCGAGACGAGGTGCCGCCAGCCCGTGAGGTCCCTCGAGCGGCGGTGCGGCTGTTGCGACGATGACCTGCGTGGCACCGGCCGCCGAGACCTCCTCGAGCAGGCGTCCGACGAGGCCGGTCCGATCGCACAGCCGGTGGGTCTCGCCGCGCCAGTAGCTCTCGGGTGAGAACGACATCGGGTGCGGCTCGCACACCGGCGCCACGACCAACGCCCCGGCGATGGCGTCGGCCAGGTGGTCACGCCCGAGCGCGGCGAGGTCGACGAGCTCCTCCTGACGTCGGCGGCCCTGGAGTGAACTGCCATCGCCACCAAACGCGCTCCGGTAGGGCTCACCGAGCAGCGCGAACACGAGGTCGCGCCGGGCGTCCATGTCGTGGACGGCCACCAGCAGCTCGCGATAGCCCGGCTGCCCGAGGCTGTCGGCCAGCAGCTCGCTGTAGCGACGGCTCAAGTCGCCGGCCCTGGGCTGCGCGATCGGTGCGGCGCCGCGAATCGCCTGCCAGAAGGTGGCGCCCACGTGCGCCATCGGCGTCTCCGCGTCGAACGGCGCGCCGAGCACCTTCCAGAGGAGCGAGCCGCGCACTCGACGACGCCCCTTTCGCCCCGCGAGGCCCGCCACCACGAGAACGCCGGCCACGACCACGATCAGTCCCGTGACCACCCGGGGGACGATCGACGACAGCAATCCGCCCGACACGAGCCGCGTGGCCAGCGACGTGTACGACGCCACCATCCCGTGCGTCGCCTCGGGTGCCGCCAGCTGCGCGAGCAGGATGAAAGGATAGGCCACGCCCAAGACGGCCCAGAGCGCGAGGGGCAACAGCAACGCAAGGAGCACTGCGCCGAGCACCGTGCCTACAACGCGCCACAGCGGCCGCCAGCGATAGAACGCCTGGGGCGCTCGGCGCGAGAGCCACAAGCCATCGGCATCCCAGAGGCGGCTGCCAGCATCCACCGCGGCGAACATGGCCGTCGCGGCCCCGATGCCGCGCCCAGCCACCAGGTCGACGCGGACGCCAGCCTCCTGGAACGCTCGCAGGACGCCGGCATGGTACGCACCGGCGGTGCCGGTCCCCGTGAACACCAGGGCCGTGCGCTGGTGCGGAGAGTACGGGGTGGGCCGATCGGCCTGGGCGTGTGCGCTAATGGCCGTCACTCGTCGTCGCCGCCGTGGATCGTCGTCAGCTTGAGAACCTCGTAGAGCCGCTCGCCGTTCGGCGCCCTGACATGCACCTCGTCGCCCGCTTCCTTGTTGAGGAGGGCGCGGCCGATCGGCGAGGCCGTCGAGATCCACCCGCGGTCGCCGTCGGCGTCCTCCGGCATCACCAACTGGTAGACGAGCGTCTCGCCGTCGGCGTCCTTGAGGTGGACGGTCGACCCGAGGCCGACGCGGTCCCTGGGAATGCGATCGAGATTCAGCAGCGACAGCTGGGCGACGCGCTGCTTCAGCATCCCGATGCGCGCCTGGAGGTACTCCTGGCGCTCCTTCGCGGCCTTGTACTCGGCGTTCTCGCGAAGGTCGCCGTGCTCGCGTGCACGCTGGATCTCTTTCGGCAGCTGGGTCTTGAGCTCGAGCTCCAGCTCACGAATCTCATCTTCGAACCGCTTGACGAGCTGCGCCTTCATGCTGGTTGAGTCCGTCCAAGTATCGGTGGACCTTGAGTTTAGCACATCTGGTATGCTGGGCTTGGCTCGACGCCATCCCCTGGCCGCGCCGCTCGCCCGTGGACATCATCGCCAGCCGCTCGAACCCTCTCGTCGCGCGGGCGCGTCGGCTCGCCCGAGACCGCGCGGGCGAGCAGGCCATGCTCCTCGACGGTCTTCACCTCGTCGAGATGGCTGTGACGAGCGGCGTCATCCCCGAGGTCGTGGCCTTCGCCGCCGCCCTGCTCGACCGGGATCCGGCCGCGGCGTCTTTGGCGACCCGACTCGAGCGACTCGGCTGCCGCGTCGTGCAGGTCCCTCAGGCCGTAGCGGATGCGATGAGCCCGGTCCGCACGCCGTCGGGCGTGGTCGCCATCGCCCCGGCTCCGCCGTGTGCCTGGGCGCGGGTGCTCGCTGCGCAACCCGCACTCGTCGTCGTCGCCGTCGACGTGCAGGACCCGGGCAACCTCGGCGCCGTCGTGCGCGTGGTGGATGCGGCTGGCGGCACCGGCGTGGTGTGCGCCGGTCGCTCGGCCGACCCCTTCGGCTGGAAGGCGTTGCGAGGGGCCATGGGCAGCGCGTTCCGGGTACCGCTCGTCCGCGAACCCGATGCCGTGGCGGCGGTCGCGCGACTGCGGGCGGCGGGCCTCCGGGTGCTCGCGACCGAGGGCGGCGCGACGCTTGCACCGTACGACGTGGACCTCCGCACCGCCCTGGCGGTGCTGGTGGGCAACGAGGGCCAGGGCCTCGAGCCGGAGGTCGCGAGGCTGGCAGACGCGCGCATCGGGATTCCCATGCGCGCGGGCGTCGAATCGCTCAACGTCGCGACGGCCACCGCGGTCATTGCCTACGAAGCGCGGCGTCAGCGCGGCGCCCGTGCCGCCCTCGACCGAGAGCACCCATGACCGACACCCCGCTCTTCCCCGACGCGCCTGCCCCGGAGTCGAAGGGCAAGGCGCCGCTCGCCGATCGCATGCGGCCTCGCACGTTGGACGAGGTGGTCGGGCAGGACCACCTGCTGGCGCCGGGACGGCCGCTGCGCGAGGCGATCGAGCACGACGTCCTGCAGTCGGTGCTGCTCTGGGGTCCGCCGGGCACGGGCAAGACGACGCTGGCGCGCCTGATCGCGCAGTCGACGCGGGCGCACTTCATTGCGTTCAGCGCCGTGCTCTCGGGCATCAAGGAGATCAAGACGGTGATGACCGAGGCCGAGGCGGCGCGCCGCCGCCTGGGCCGTCGCACCATCCTCTTCGTCGACGAGATCCACCGCTTCAACAAGGCCCAGCAGGACGCCTTTCTGCCGCGCGTCGAGGCCGGCGACATCGTGCTCGTCGGGGCCACCACCGAGAACCCGTCCTTCGAGGTCAACGCCGCCCTGCTGTCGCGGTCGAAGGTGTTCGTCCTGCGGCCCCTGACCGCGCCGCACCTGGTGACGCTGCTCGAGCGTGCCCTCGATGATCCCGAGCGCGGGCTCGGTGCGTCCGGCCTGACCGGCGCGCCTGAAGCGCTCGCCGCCATCGCCCGTCATGCGAACGGTGACGCGCGAGTGGCACTCAACCTGCTCGAGCTGGCCGCTGGCCTGGTGCAACGGGGAAGTGCGCGCACGCCCGGTCGCATCGACGTGCCGCTCGTGGCCGAAATCTGCGAGCGTCGTTCGCTCGTGTACGACAAGACCGGCGAGGAGCACTTCAACCTGATCTCCGCGCTGCACAAGGCCATGCGCAACAGCGATCCCGATGCCGCCGTCTACTGGCTCGCGCGGATGCTGGAGGCCGGGGAGGATCCACTCTACGTCGCCCGTCGGCTGGTTCGGTTTGCCTCAGAGGACGTCGGCAACGCCGACCCCCGGGCGCTTGCCGTGACGGTCGCGGCCAAGGAGGCCGCACACTTCCTCGGCATGCCCGAGGCCAACACGGCCCTGGCCCAGGCGGCCATCTACCTGGCCACGGCCCCGAAGAGCAACGCCACCTACATGGCCTATCGCCACGCCTCGTCCGACGCGCTGCGCGACGTGGCGGAGCCGGTGCCCTTGCACTTGCGCAATGCGCCGACCGACCTGATGCGCGACCTCGGCTACGGCGAGGGTTATCAGTACGCGCACGACGAGGCCGAGGGCATCGCCGCGATGGAGTGCCTGCCGCCCGCGTTGCGCGGCCGGCGCTACTACGTGCCCACCGATCGTGGATTCGAGCGCGATCTCAAGCGGCGACTGGAGGCGTGGGAGGCGCTGAAGAAACGCGGGGCGGCAGAGCGGGACAAGGACGAATAGGATCGGCC
>JAFNAJ010000489.1 GCA_017860085.1 Acidobacteriota bacterium
GGGTTTCAATCTGCTCTCGAGGACGAGCGCCATCGAGAACGTCGAACTGCCCCTGCTCTACAGCCGCGATCACATCAAGGCGTCGGAGCGCCACAAACGTGCCCGTTCCTCGCTCGAGATCGTCGGCCTGCTCGAGCGGTCGCACCACCATCCGAACCAGCTGTCCGGCGGCCAGCAGCAGCGTGTGGCCATCGCGCGGGCCCTCATCAACAACCCGTCCATCCTGCTCGCCGACGAGCCGACCGGCAACCTCGACAGCCGCACGAGCATCGAGGTGATGGACGTGTTCCAGCGTCTCAATGGTGATGGACGTGTTCCAGCGTCTCAATGTCGAGCGCGGCATCACCATTCTGCTCATCACCCACGAGCACGACATCGCCGAGTACGGCACGCGGACGATCGCGTTCCGCGACGGGCACATCGTGCGCGACGCCGCCAACGAGCACCGGCGCATGGCGAAGGACGAACTGGCCGCGTTGCCGCCGCCCGAAGTGAACGGCAGCACCGACACGCACTCCGTCGGTCTCAAGCGGAAGTCGGCGCCCAAGGCCGCGGCGGCCGGGCCAGCCGGGAGCTAAGTCCATGATGCGACTCCTGATGATTCTCCGCGTCGCCCTGAAGGCGCTCAACCGCAACAAGATGCGAACGGCGCTGACCATGCTCGGGATGATCATCGGCGTGGCCGCCGTCATCGCGATGGTGGCCCTCGGCAAGGGCGCGCAGTCCTCCATCGAAGCCCAGATCAAGTCGGCCGGCACGAACATCATCAACGTGATGTCCGGCAACTTCATGGCCATGGGGGTCCGGCAGGGATCCGGGGCCTCGAACACGCTGACGGTCGAGGACGCCATGGCCATCCGCCAGATGATCCCGAGCGCGCAGTATGTCGCCCCTGGCGTGAACACGCGCAACCAGGTCATCGCGGGCAACCAGAACTGGCAGACCCGCATCGAGGGCACGGACGTCGAGTTCCCCTTGATTCGGTCATGGGCCGTGAAGTACGGCGCGTTCTTCTCCACCCAGGACGTGACCAGCGCGACCAAGGTCGTGGTGATGGGATCGGTCGTGGCCACGAACCTGTTCGGCGAGGACGTCGATCCAACCGGCCAGATCGTCCGGATCAAGAACCAGCCCTTCAAGGTCATCGGCGTGATGACGAGCAAGGGATCGGGCACCGGGTTCGACGATCAGGACGACAAGGTGTACGTGCCCTACACGACCGCGCAGAAGAAGTTGATGGGCATTCAGCACATCCAGAACATCACCGTCTCGGCCGCGTCGGCCAACGAGGTGAAGTCGACGGCGGACGCCATCACCGAGTTGTTGCGCACCCGCCACAAGATCATGCCCGGCGACAGCGACGATTTCATGGTCCGGACGCTCGAGGAGATGGCAGCCATGCGGACCGAGACCACCAAGACGATGACCGCGCTGCTCGCGGGCATCGCGGGCGTCTCGCTGCTCGTCGGCGGCATCGGGATCATGAACATCATGCTGGTGTCCGTCACCGAGCGGACCCGCGAGATCGGCCTCCGCATGGCCATCGGCGCGCGCGGCTCGGACGTGCTGATGCAGTTCCTCGTCGAGGCGGTCGTCCTGAGCCTGTTCGGCGGCGGCATCGGCATCGCCCTGGGTTTCGCGATCTCCTGGGGCGTCACGGAGTTCCTGACGTGGCCGACCACCATCTCCACCGACGCGGTGGCGCTGGCATTCGGCTTTTCTGCGATGATTGGCATCTTCTTCGGCTTCTACCCGGCCACGAAGGCGGCGAAGCTCGACCCCATCGAAGCGCTGCGCTTCGAGTAACCCGCAACAAGGAGTTTGGTATGACAAGACGTTTCGTGTTCGTTGCCCTCCTGGCGTTCGTCCTGGCGGTCCCCGCCATGGCGATCGCGCAGGCCCCCAACTTTTCCGGGAAGTGGACCCAGGACGTGGAGAAGAGCGACCCGGCGCCCCAGGGCATGGGCGGCCGCGGCGGCGGCGGACCGCAGAGCTACACGATCACCCAGACGGCGGCCGATCTCACCATCGAGCGTGAGACGCCGAACGGCGTCATGAAGTCCGTGTACAAGCTCGACGGCAGCGAGAGCGTCAATCCCGGCGGCCGCGGCGGCGAGGTCAAGAGCAAGACGAAGTGGGACGGCGCCAAGCTCGTCACCACGAGCGTCCAGACGATGAACATGCAGGGGAACGAGGTCACGATCGAGTCGACCGAGACCCGCAGCCTCGAGGCCGACGGCACCATGACCGTGGTGACCGTCCGGAAGACCCCGAACGGCGAGACCACGCGCAAGCTGGTCTTCAAGAAGGGCTAACCGAGCGCCTTCAGTTCCGCGTCGAGCGCCGCGAGCGCCCGCCCGAGCATCTGCTGCTGGGCGGGCGACGCGGCCCGGGCAAGATCGGCCGCTGTCCTTGCGCGGGCCAGCCTCAGCGTCTGACGACGCTGGAGCCGGACGCGCTCCTCCTCGGACAGCGGCCGCCCTTTCTTCTCCAGGCGGCCCCGCAGCGCCTCCTCCTGCTGATACTCCACCGATTTGCTGTCGAAACCTCTTGCCATACCTGACTCTCACTCCTCCAGAACTCGGGACCCGGTCCTTCGACGGGCTCAGGGCCTCCCCGGGCGCGGTCGAGAGGCGGGATCCGGGGCCAGCAGCGAGGGCACAATCTCGGGGCGCCGGTCGCGGAAGAACAACTGTCTCGCATGGCACGACGCCAGTTGCGCCAGGTCGAGGTCCGCGTAGACGATCGCCTCGGCCGCCGCAGGGCCTCGCGCGATGACACGGCCCGCCGGGTCGCAGACGAACGATTCGCCCGCGAACGTCATCGACGGCTCCTCCCCGACACGATTGGCCAG
>JAFNAJ010000490.1 GCA_017860085.1 Acidobacteriota bacterium
CCGGCCCCCATTCGGCAGGTCGCGAACGCCGGCGGCGGGCTTCCGGCGAACGCCCAGTTATTACGCAAGCGGAGTGCCACGCGCCTCGCTCCGACCAATTAGCGAATTTCCTGAGAGAAACGCGCGCACTGCGACAAATTGGCAGCCGGGTCCCGGCGGACCTTCGGCATGATCGTCCGCGGACGACCGCCTAGGTGCCGAGAGACCGTCAACGACCTCGTCGGCCCGCATCTTGCGCATCCCTGCTCCTCGAGGCCGCAGATGCCGGCGTTCCGGCGAGGCAGCTACTTGGCAACGCGGCCGATGTGCGCCGTTTGCGCCGAGGCCACGGGCCGTGTAACCTCCGACCGAGCGCCATGTCCAGCGCCAGTTGCTCACGCACCGACGGTCTGCTTCCACTCCACGACGGCGTCGTCTACGGCCCCGTGACGTCACGGCGGCTGGGTGTCTCGCTCGGCGTCAATATCCTGCCGCCAGGCAGAAAGGTCTGCAGCTTCAACTGCGTCTATTGCCAGTACGGGTGGACCGACGGCGCAGCCCTGCACGACCTCGCCACGCTCGACTGGCCTGCAGCCGACGGGGTTGTCGCCGACGTCGAGCGTCGGCTCGAGGACCTCGCCCTCGCGGGCACCCACGTCGACCGAGTCACGCTTGCGGGCCACGGCGAGCCGACGCTGCATCCCGACTTCCCCGCCATTGTCGAGGGGCTCCGGGAAGCCAGGGACCGCGTCGCCGCGTCGTCCCGAATCGCGATCCTGTCGAACTCGTCGACGGCTGGAGATCCGCGAGTCCGTGCGTCGCTGCTGCGGCTCGACGAGCGTTACATGAAGCTCGACGCGGGCGACCAGGACACGCTCCGGCACGTGAACGCGACCGCCTCGAGGCTCGACGACATCGTGCGCGCACTTGCCTCGCTGAGCCCCATCGTCGTGCAAGCGATGTTCGTGCGCTCGCCGGACGGCCGCGTCGACAATTCATCACCGGGCGCACTCGCCCCCTGGCTCGGCGCGCTCGCGACGATTCGTCCCGCCGAGGTGCACATCTACTCGCTCGATCGGGTGCCGGCATGGCGTGTCCTCGAGGCCATCCCCAGAGCACGTCTGGCGGAGATTGCACGCGCCGTCGAGCAGCGTGGATTCAGGGCCGAAGTATTCTGAGCCGTGGCCTTACAGCAGGCGCTTCTCGAGGCCCCTCGCACGGAGGCCGGCCCATGAGTAGCCCGCCCAGTCGAGCGTCATGCCGGCAGGCACGGCCCAGGGCAGGATGACGACGCGCCGCGCGCCCCCGGCAACGGCCGCCAACTCCAGCCACTCGAGCAGTTGGCCCATCACCGCCCCGCCCGAGAAGCTCGAGTCGGGTGCGCACGCCAATTCGTGCACCCGGAGGTCGTCTTGTCCAAGGTCGTAAGCGGCGAGGCCCAGGACCTGGTTGCCGTGCGTCGCCAGGATCTTCGGCAGCGCCCGAAGCCGGGCACGACGACGCCGCGTGATCCCGCGGCGTCGAAAGAGGCGAGTGAGATCGGCGTCGCTGGGCACCGCCGCCTCGGGCTCGACGATGCGCAGCCGAAGCCCCATCGTGCCGGGACGAGACTCAGCGACGAGCACGGTCACGCGGACCGTCAGAGCAACGACGGTGCCAGCGTGTCGAGGCGCTGGCCGGTCTCAGCGTGTAGAAAAACTCATCAAAATATGGGTGGAATCGGCTGAATGCCGGCGAGTTTCCGTCGCCGATCGCGGTCTTTCGTCAGTCGGCGGTCTCGCTGGCCAGGTGCGCGAGGTCGAGCTTCTTGATGCGGTCGCCGAGCGTCGACCGCTTGATCTGCAGCAGTTCGGCCGCCTTCGACTTGTTGCCGCCGCTCACCTTCAGCGCCCAGCTGATCAAGTTGGTCTCGACCTCTCGCAGCCGGTCGTCCAACGACACCGAGGAGGGGTGCGCGTGCGTCTCGACGATGGGCTCGTGCTCCTCGGCGTATTTGTGGAACAGCACGGTGGCCGGCACGCAGCCGATCCGGACCGTGTCGCACGTGCAGGTCTGGGCGATCCGCTCGCAGGCGTTCTCGAGCTCGCGCACGTTGCCGGGCCACGGGTACCGCACGAACGCCTGCATGACGGCCGGTGAGATGGACCTCGGCTCTTCGCCCCGCTGGCGGAAGTACCGCTTGACGAAGTGCTCGACCAGCACGCTGACGTCTTCGCGGCGCTCCCTGAGCGGCGGCAGCATGATCGGGATGACGTTGAGACGGTAGAACAGGTCTTCTCGGAACTTGCCCTCTGCGACCAACTGCCGCAGGTCGCGCTTGCTGCCCGTGATCACCCGGACATCCACCTGGATGGTCCGGCTGCCGCCCAGTCGCTCGATGGTGCGGCTCTGGAGCACCCGCAGTAGCTTCACCTGCATCGACAGCGGCACGTCGTCGATGTCGTCGAGAAAGATGGTGCCGCCGTGGGCGAGCTCGAACCGTCCGGGACGGTCCTTGATGGCGCCCGTGAACGCGCCGCGCTCGTGCCCGAACAGCTCGCTCTCGATGAGCGTCTCCGAGAGGATGGCGCAGCTGACCGGGACGAACGGCTTGTGCCGTCGAGCGCTCGACTGGTGGATGAGGTTGGCGATGAGCTCCTT
>JAFNAJ010000491.1 GCA_017860085.1 Acidobacteriota bacterium
GCCGCTACCGTTGCTCCCTTCCGGGCCTGGCGGGGTTTGCAGCTGACCGTCGCGAGGGATCCGACGCGAGCCACCATGGAAGCTGCAAACTATAGCACGGCAGGCCCTACGGCTTCGGCAGCGGCGGCGGCCCCTCGGGCACGTACGACCGGTACACGGTGTCGCCCTTCCTGGCCTCGAACTCCGCCCGCACGGCCTCGAGTGCCGCAGGCTGCTCGTAGAGATCCACCATCGTCGCGGCCAGTGTCCGGGCGGCCAGCAGCATGCCCTTGTGGCCGATCGACATGCCGCCGCTGGCCACGACCGGCCACGCATGCCAGGGCGCGGCGAGCGGCGACGTCGCGACGCTCAGGTGCAACGTCGGCACGACCCAGCTGACGTCGGCCACGTCGGTCGAGCCGCCTTCCGGCTGCTGCCCCTCCAGCGGCTTGACGCCCGTGAACATGCCCAGCTCGGGTACTCCGGTCGCGCGCTGGATCTGGCGGGCAAATGCCTGTTCCTGCTCGGTGTAAACGGGCGAGCCGAGCCACGTCAGGTTGTCGTGCAGCAGCCGGCCACCCGATTCATTGACGAGCATCTCCCAGCTGCCGCCCTGGACGGTCACCGATGCCGAAGTCTCGGTCATCGTGGCTGCGCCTTCGGCGAGCTTGCGGACCCGCGACAACAGGTCCTCGACTTCGGCGCGCTGCCAGTCGCGCACCCAGAGCCAGACCTTGGCGTGCTCGGCGACGACGTTAGGCACGTCGCCACCGGACGCAATCGTGTAGTGCATCCGCGTCGATGGACGGACGTGCTCGCGCATCAGGCTCACGCCGTGCGTGAACAACTCGACCGCGTCCACGGCACTGCGCGCGTTCCACGGGTCGTAGGCCGCGTGGGCGGTCGTGCCGCGAAACTCGACCGCCACGTCTACCATCGCCTGGCTGCTGGTGACGTCCGCCAGGTTCTCGTCGCTCGGATGCCAGGCCAGCATGGCGTCCACGCCGTCGAACAGGCCGTCGCGAGCCATGTAGATCTTGCCTCCGACGTCTTCCTCGGCGGGCGTGCCGAAGAACACGACCGTGCCCCGCAGACGGCCGGCTGCGATCTGCTGCTTGACCGCGATTGCCGCGCCGAGGCTGGCAGCCCCGAACAGGTTGTGGCCGCAGCCGTGCCCGGCCGCGCCCTCGGCCAACGGCATCTGCTCGGGCAGCGCTTTCTGTGACAACCCGGGCAGCGCGTCGTACTCGCCCATGACTCCGATCACTGGCCGCCCCTGCCCATACGCGGCCACGAAAGCGGTCGGCATCCCCGCCACGCCTCGCTCGACGCGGAAGCCTTGCGCCTGCGCGAAATCAGCGAGTGCCGCCGCCGAGCGGTGCTCCCGGAACGCGATCTCGGCGTAGGCCCAGATCCGGTCGGACAGCTCCGTGAGCGCCGTGGCATGCCGGTCCACCGCATTGACGGCCTCGAGCTTCGCCGCGCTCGGTGCGGCCATGGACGGCATGGCAAATGCGGCGGCAAGGCCTCCTCCGAGCAGCAGCGATGCCGCTCGCGCTGTGATCTCGAGGCACGCCAGCCTGGCTTTTGCGCTCATGCCGAGCCGGCTCAGCCGCGGCCGCGGTACGGCGCGACGCCGGTATCCGGAATCCA
The DNA here is from genome assembly GCA_017860085.1 of Acidobacteriota bacterium. Lineage (GTDB taxonomy): Bacteria > Acidobacteriota > Vicinamibacteria > Vicinamibacterales > JAFNAJ01 > JAFNAJ01. The sequence goes on from JAFNAJ010000491.1 coordinate 1,633, forward strand.
CAGTCCGGCCGGTGGCCGCCCCGACTGCCAGAACACGTCGATCGGCATGCCGCCGCGTGGATACCAGTAGCCCGCGATTCGCAGCCAGCGAGGCGCCAGGAACGTGACCAGGCGGTCGGCGATCGCGAGCGTGCAATCCTCGTGAAACGCGCCGTGGTTGCGGAAGCTCGTCAGGTAGAGCTTCAGCGACTTGCTCTCGACCAGCCAGCGCGCCGGCGCGTAATCGATGACGAGGTGCGCAAAATCCGGCTGGCCTGTGATCGGACACAGCGACGTGAATTCGGGCGCGGTGAAGCGTGCGAGATAGAGCTTGCGGGGGTGGGGATTCGGCACTCGCTCGAGCGCGGCAGCGTCCGGCGACCCCGGGATGGCCGTTGCCGCACCGAGTTGCGTCAGTCCGTCGTAATGGCCGCCGGCCTTGCTGCGTCGTCCTGCCATGGCTCAGCCCTGCTGCCGCGCGAGGATACGCCTCATCGGGCCCATGATTCGATTCATCGCGCGCATGGCGGGTCTCCGGGCGGCCCCCCGGGGGCCGCGGCGAAAAGGTGGAAGCTTGCCTATCGGCGCGCCCGGCCGCAACGCGTCGGGCCGTCCGTGACGTGGTTCAGGTTGTCCGTACATTTGTGCTATCGCTAGGCCCGGCCGGAAAGGTAAGCTTGGCGCGTCGCCCCTTGGGTGGCAGCGCAAGAGAACACGTCCATCATGGCCAGTCCGTCCCGACTTTCCAGAGCTCCCCGTGCCCTGTACTCGTTGCTCGAAGGGCGGGCGCTGCTCGAGATCGGGGCCCTGCCGCTCTTCCTGCCACTGCTCCAGACGACCCCCCGCGGCGATGGCCATCCGGTGCTGCTCGTGCCCGGGTTCAGCGCCTCGGACGCCACGTTGGTGGGTCTCAGCGTCTTCCTGCGCTCCCGGGGCTACAACGTCGTGACCTGGGGCTTCGGCCAGAACACCGGCTTCAAGCTCAAGTTCAGCCAGGCCCTCGAGCAG
>JAFNAJ010000492.1 GCA_017860085.1 Acidobacteriota bacterium
CGGTCCTCCTCATTCGCGGCCCTGGGGGTGGCAGGAGTAGCAGGCGTTCGACTCGTAGCGGTAGCCGGCACGCCCCGAGTGCTCGCTGTCCATCTTCGAGCGGTCGTGGCACGTCAGGCACGTGAACGACTTGTAGTTGTTCGGATCCTGGTGACATGCCGAACACGCGTTGCCGGCGTGCCTCCCGCTCGTGATGGGGAACCAAATGTGGTCGAAGCGCCCCTGGTTCCACGATGAGTCGGTCGCCCGGTGACACGCGCTGCACGTGGTGGGGAAGCCGGCGGCCACGTGGTTCGGGCTGCGGGTGCTCTGGTAGTTCGCGAGATGGCAGCCGACACAGTCGCGCGGCGTGCCTTTGTACTGTCCACTGCGATGACAGACCCCGCACGGCTGCGACGCGTGCACCCCCTGGAGCGGGAAGAACTGGTTATGGTTGAACGACGCGCCCGTCCAGCCGGGACCACCGGATCGATGGCACGCCTCGCAGGCGGTCGGGAACCCGGCCGATGCGTGGTTCGGGTTCTGGGTGCGCTGGTAGTCGACCTGGTGACAGGCGATGCACTCGCGCGGCGTGCCCTTGTACTGCCCGCTGCGGTGGCAGTTGGCGCAAGACGTCGAGGTGTGGGCGCCCGAGAGCGCAAAGGCGGCATTGTGGTTGAACCCGCTGCCACTTGCCCAACCCGGCCCTCCTGAACGGTGACATGACTCGCAGGCAGTGGGGAAACCCGCAGCCGCGTGATTGGGGTTCTGAGTGCGTTGATAGTTCACCTGATGGCAGGCGACGCACTCGCGCGGCGTGCCCCGGTACTGATTGTTCTGGTGGCACGACGTGCAGGCGGCAGACGCGTGTTGGCCGGCCAACTGGAACACGGCGCTGTGATTGAACGTGGCCGAGCCCCGCCAGCCTGCAGCGGTCGGCCGATGGCACGTGTCGCACGAGGTGGGGAAGCCGGCGGCCGCGTGGCCTGGATTCTGCGTTCGCTGGTAGTCGGCCAGGTGGCACCCGATGCAGTCGCGCGGGGTGCCGCGGTAGAGGTTGTTGCGATGGCAGGCCGCGCAGGGCTGCGTGCCGTGCTGCCCGACGAGCTGGAACGCGGCGTGCACGAACGTGGCCCCGGCGAAGGTCGGCGAGGCGGGCCGGTGGCAGAGGTCGCACGCCGTGGGGAATCCGGCCGCCACGTGACTGGGGTTGCTCGCGGCGCGGTACTGGCCTTCGTGACAGGCGAAGCACTCGGGCCGGCTCCCCGCAAACACCTGGTTCCTGTGACACGAGTCGCAGGCCAGCAGGCGGTGGGCGGCGTTCAGCGCGAGGCCCGTGCGAGCACCGTGATCCCAGTTCACCGCGGTCCATGACACTGGCCGGTGGCAGGCCTCGCACTCGTTGCCAAGCCGCGTGCGATAGCGGTCGTCCTGGCGCCTGATCCAGTGGCAGTCGTAGCAGCGCGTCGGGGTGCCCTTGAGCTGACCGTTGACGTGGCACGAGGCGCACGGCACCCCCAGGTGACGGCCCTCGAGTGGGAACACGGTCACCTTGTGGAACGCCCGATTCGGGCTGCGCCAGTTGTCAGGAGCGTGGCACGATGCGCAAGCGGTGCCGAGCGAGCCGTTGTGCGCGTCGCGATGGCACGACGAGCATTCCTTCCCCACCTTGAACTTGAGCGCCACACCACGACCTGCTGGGTAGGTGCCCGCCACCTTCGTGTGGCACTGGACGCACTCGAGTGATTCGTGACGACCGACGAAGAAACCGTCGAGCCCGCGGTGGGTGTAGGTGACCGTCGCGAAGCCCTTCGTCGAGTGACACGTCTCGCAGGCCTGGACCACCTGGCCCAGGTGCGGATCGCGGTGGCACGACGCACAGTCCATGGGCAGGCCCTTGAATCGCATGCCCGCGACCGGCGCGCCGGTGCGGGCCGGGGCCTCGGGTTTCACGACGTGACACGCGGCGCACGCGACCCTCGTGTGCGCGCCGGTCAGCGCGAAGGCGGTCCTCCCATGGTCGAACGTCCGTGAGGCATCCTTGAACGCGACCCGCGCGGAGTGACACGTCGCGCACTCCGAGCCGAGCGCCCCTCTGTGGACGTCGGTGTGGCAACTCGAGCAGGAGGGGTTCAGGCTCAAGAACGACCGCGTCTTGTGGCACCGGGCACAGTCGAGCGAAAGCGGCGCATGCCCTCCCTCCAGCGGAAAGCCGGTCTCGGCTGCGTGATCGAAGGCTCTGCGATCGAGCGGCCGGAGATCGGCCGCCCGTCCCATGTGCTCGACGTGACAGCTGACGCAGTCGTCGGCCACATCGCGGTGCACCCCGGCCTTGCGCGCAATGCGGTCGGCAATCGGCTTGTGGCACGCCAGGCACTTCGAGGCGGTCACTTGCCGCCCGGGCTCGTGGCACTTCTGGCAGTTCGCGAGGCCTTCGAGCACCGCGTGCGAGCCCGAGAGCGGACCGGGCGACGCCAGCGTGCCCAACTGCGCTGCCGCAGGTGTCGTCCACCACAGGAGCAACAGGAGCGGGAGCCAGCGGCGCAGCGGCATCAGACGTCTCCTCAGCGCGCTCATCGTGTCCGCAGCGGGTCGCGTGGGACGGCGAGGACGTCGAGCGCGCGACTTC
>JAFNAJ010000097.1 GCA_017860085.1 Acidobacteriota bacterium
CATTCCGCGCACGCCGCGCACGATCCTCATCGTCGCGCTCACCGTGGCCGCTCTGTTGCCGCCGGCCATCGCGTCCATTCAGTATCTGCGCGACCTGGGGAGACCCACGACGTCGGAACAGGCCTATGCGTGGTTGCTGACCCACGCACCGACACAGGCGCGGGTCGTCGTCGAACGATATGGCGTGATGCCGCCGACATCGAAGTTCCGCGTGGACCACGTCCCCAACGCCACCCGGCTGGACCTCGACGCGCTGCGAGCGGACAAAGACGTGTACCTCGTGCTCAACAGCGTGGCCCTGGACGCGCCCCAGGCGCACCCGCGCGCCTACCAGGCCTATCGCGCCCTGCTCGAGGCCTGCCCCGAGCTCACGCGGTTCGCACCCGGTGGCCGCACCGTGGGACCGACGCTGGTCATCCTGAAGGTGCAGTAGCACACCTACCGGGGCCCGGGCTGGACCTCGGACGCCGACAGCAGCCGGATGCGCGCCCGTCGCCTCAGCGCCTGCAGCCAGTCGGCGACGAGCGTCGTCCTGCGGGCTGCGGCCAGCTTCTGCTGGATGGCGTCCTCGACGTCGGCAAGCGGTCGGCGTGTACCCCCACTCGTGAATTCCTCAGGGTGGTCGGCGTAGTAGGTCTGGACCTCGTCGCTGGTCGGTTGGGCCATCGCGTTGAAACGCTGTTCGAGGTACCGCTCGAGGCGGATCTGGTCGCGCAACCACCCCTGCAGTGCCGCCTCTGGAACACCCGTCTGCTCGAGCACGCTCGTCACGATTTCGGTCCCGAGTTGCGTGCGGATGGCGTTGAAACGCCCTTCGACCGCCGCCTCCTCGGGTTCGCCGGGCCCAAACCGATCGACCTCGTCGAGCATCAACGCGCGATCGACGAGCGCCGCTACCGTCTCGCTCTCCTGGCTGCCCGGCGGCAGATCGACAAGCCGCAGCCCGCTGGCCAGACGCACGTCGGAGTCGAGGATGGGGCGGCTGCCCACCACCGCCACGAGTCGGTCGAGCAGTTCCGCCTGCACGCCGCTGCCACTCACCCACGCGCCGAGCATCGCGATGACGATCGCGGCAAGTCGCCATCGGCCAATGGGCGTCCAGCGTCGGCGCGAGCCGATGCATGACGCCGAACGCCGTGTGCGGGCAGCTGATCGCACCATCACCGTCGTAGGCTCCACCTAGAATGCCTGGCCGAGGCTGATGTAGAACTCCGGCCGGCTCTCGCGCGATCCGTCCGCGAACGTGCGCGGCGCCAGCTTGAAGCCGAGGTCGGCGCGAATGGGGCCGATCGGCGATTTGTAGCGCAGGCCAAACCCGGCCGTTGGCTTGATCTTGCCGAAATCGAACTCCTCGACGGAGGCAAACACGTTGCCGGCGTCGACGAACGCCACCGCCCCCAGGGCTCGCCACACCGGGACTCGCAACTCGGCGTTGAAGACCACCACGGCGTTGCCGCCCAGCGGAAAGCCGTTCTCGTCGAGCGTCGGCAGGTCGCCGAGCCGATCGAGCGCGTATCCGCGCACCGTCGTATCGCCACCGGTGAAGAAGCGCTCGCTCGCGGGCAACTCCGTGACCGGCACCTCGATTGGTTCGCCGGCGGGTCCGAGCACCGGGTTGCCGCCTTCGTCGTACACGGACACGTTCCCGAGTCCCGTGGCGAGGCCCACACGCACCCCTGACGCAAACACGAGGCGGTCCGCTCCCGGCACGCGCCGGTAGAGAAAGCCCTGGAGCAACGTCTTCGCGTAGCCGACCTGCGATCCGATCGCCTGGAGCGCGAGTTCTGCCTCGCCGCTGAGGAGCGCGCCCGACATCGGGTCGAGCTTGTCCGGGCGCGTGTCGCGGAACACGATGCCCGAGAACGACGAGATCCGGACCTTCGGATACAAGCGGTCGATCAGCGGTTCGTCGGCCGGGTCGTATCGCTCATTGAACCGCGACGTGTTCGAGTACACGTACCGGCCAATCAGCGTCGTCGTGTCCGACAGGTGCCGCGAGAGGTCGGCGCTCACCCCTCGCCGCCTGAAATCGAACGACGTCCGGACGCCCTGCTCGAGCAACCCCACCACCTGGAGGTCGGTGCGCCACTCGAGAAACCTCGGTTCGAGGTAGGTCGCCAGCACGCGGTAGTCTGCGAAGCCATAGCCGCCGATATCGCCCGTCGTGCCCCCGGAGTCCTTGCGGCGCAGGCCCACGCGGCTGAAGAGGCGGATGCTGCGGTTCTTCCCCCAGAGGTTGCGTCGGCCGATTTCGAAGAACCCGCGGGGCGACCACTCGAAGCGCTCGACCGCGGGCGCATCCGGCGTCTCGCCGGAAATCAGCCGGCGCCCCCCTTCGAGTCCGGCGCCGTACCCAATCGTGGTGACCGGCGCTTCCTCGACGCGAATGATGAGGTCGCGCGTCAGTCCGCCAGACTGCGTGACCTCGTCAGCGCGGACACGCTTGAAAAGCCCGAGGCTGCTGAGACGCCGCTGCACCTCGCTCGTCAACTCGAGCCCCGCAGGCGAGCCTGGCTGGACGCCGGCTTCACCGAGGATGGTGGCCGTGCTCGTGCGCGTGTTACCCACGACGAGCACGTGATCGATGCGGGCCTGCAGGCCTTCCTCGATCGTGTAGACGACGTCGGCCAGGGAGCGGTCGTCCGTGTAGGCCACCGCCACGTCCACGGCCGCGTCGCGGTACCCGCGATTCAGGTAGGCCAGCAGCACCTCGCTGCGATCCGTCGCCAGCGCCGGCTCCCAGTACGGCTCCCCCGGCTTGAGACGCATCGCCTGGCGCAGCACACCCTCGGGCATGGACGCGAGTCCCTTCAAGGCGATTGCGCCGACCCTCGTCTGTGGCCCCGGCGTCACCGTCAAGCGGATGGCGGCAGGTCCCTCGGCCACGCCAGAACGCGCGGCGGGGACGACCGTCGCGTCGACGGTGGCGCGTGTGTGACCACGCTGCAGGTAGAGGGCCCTGACGGCCCGCACGTCGACGTCGAGATCGGCCTGCACGAATGGTTGCCCGACCTCGGTCCTCAGCAGGCTCAGCACGCCGGCGCGCTCGCCCTCGGGAATTCCATCGATGTCGATTGCCGAGACCGTGTAGAGCCGGCCACGCTGAACCTCGAACACGACGTGGAGTTGGTCGGCCTCCTCGACTCGACGGTACGTCACCGAGGCGTCGGCGTAGCCCTGGCTTCGGAGGTACTCCTCGACACGGCGCTTCGAGTCCTCGAGGAGATCCTCGTCGGCTGTGCGTTCGCGCGCGATGGGCACGAGGTCGCTCTCACGGTTCCCCGGGATGTCGTCGCCCTCGAACGTGAGGTCGACCGTGGGCCCTGGCTGCACCTGGATCTCGACATCCACGATGGCGCCAGCCTCTCGCGGGGAAAGGGCATGGCGGATCTCCGCCTGGTAGTGACCGTCGCCCTCGAGCCTGCGCAGCGCCTTCTGGACGCGGCGGTCGAACCGCTCGCGGTCCCAGACTTCGCCGGGTGCGAGGCCAAGGTCGGCCACCCAGGTGGACTGCGTGGCCGCGGGCACCCCCCGAACGTCAACCCGTCCGATGCGCGCGCGAGGACCGGCCTCGACGGTGAACACGACCGCCGCCGTGCCATCGACAGCCTCGACGGCGCCGGCCACCTGCGCGTTCAGGAACCCTGCGTCACCGAGTCGTCCTTCGAGGTGGCCGGCCGCCTCATCGACGCGGGCGGTGGCCGGCACGCGACCGTATCGCTCCTCGAGCGCGCGGCGCAGGGTGCGGGCCGACAGGCCGAGGCTGCCCCGGAAGATCGTCCGACGAGGATTCAGGGCGGCGGTCAGCCGGTAGACGAGCGCGACGCCGTCGCCGGCGCGGGTCGCATGCGCCTCGATCCGATCGTACACGTCGAGCCTGAACAGGTGGACGAGCGACTCGCGCAGGTCGATCATCGACAGCGGGGTGCCGGGCCGCGTCTCGATCAAGGCCAGCGTCTGCGGGTTGGTGACCGGTTGCCCGTCCACGTCCACGCGGACGGTGTCGATGCGCGCGCCCACGTAGCGCTCACCCTGCGCGGCGGCCACGCTGGCGCCCAGGTGGCCTGTCGCGAGGATCACCGTGAGGGCCACCGCGCGTCGCACCATCAGAACACGTGCCTCACGCGGAAGTTCACCGAGTAGCTGCGGTCTTCGTTCTGCGAGACGAGCCACGAGATCCGCTCGCTCTGCGTGAATTCGACGAGGATGATCTGGTCGCGGGTCGACGCGTTGAGCACCCGGGAGTAGGTCAGGTACAGCCTGTCCGAGACCCGCTTGCCCAGCGTCAGCCTCGCGGCTGGCGTCAGCCGTGTCGACTCGTCGGTCGACGACCCGGACAGCGACGGTGTGATCTGCACCGAATCGACGCCCAGGGTCTGCTCGACGACGCGCCCCACCTCCGAGGAAATCGGGCTGGCCAGCAGACGCGCCGCCCGGGCTGCCACCAGGTCCTGCTCGCGGCGGTTGGGCGACCGCAGGGCGCCGATCTCGGCATCCTGCAGGTTCTGCGAGTCGCCGAACAGAAGCGACACGATGTCGACGGTGGAGAGCGGCGGATCCGAGCTGAGGTCGAACGCCATCCGATTGGGCGTGCCGGAGGCTCGGAAGACCACCTGGTACACCTGGCCCGGAGCCCTCACCCGCGTTTCGGCTTCGACGTCGAAGAACGGCTCGATTCTCGACGGGTTGGCGAAGTCGATGACCCCTCTCGTGACGTCGTATCGATTGCCTTCGACAAAGACCTGTCCGCGATCCACCTCGACGCGACCGAAGAGCAGCGGGCGATCGTAGGTGCCCCTCAGCGTCAGCTCGGCGCTCGACACGAGGCGCGTCAGCCGGCCCTCGATGCGGAGCGTCGACGGCGCCACGATGCGCACGTCGAAACGGACAGGAAACGCCGAGGGTGGTGCGACCGCGGCCCCCGCCGTGTCGCCGCCGGCCAAGGTTGCGAACTCGAAGAGCCCGGCGCTCGTGTCGTCGAGCGGGCCGCCCCAGGTGGCGCTCTTGATCTCGACGGTGCCGGCCAGCACGGGGGCGCCCATCGGCCCCCGCAGCGCGAGGTCCGCATCGACGACCGAACGGAAGCCAGCCGGGTACCGCAGCCGCATGCCCGTCCCGACGGCCGACACGCTGAACTCCGCGGGGTTGAAGCCTCGGAACCCAACCCGTCCACCGAACTCCACGTCGCCGCCGCCGAGCCGTGCCCGGAGCCCATCGAGTCGAATGCCGTCCTGATCGAACCTGACCTCGCCGGTCACGGCATCGAGCGCGTGCGGCAGCGAGAAGTGACGCAGCCTGCCGCCGGTGATGGTCGCGCCGCCGTAGAGGATGGGGCGCTCGAAGGTACCGCGCAGGTCAACCTGCAGCTCGGCCGCGCCCGAGCTGCGGATGTCCCGAAAGAAGCCCTGCAGGATGCCGAGGTTCGCGTCCCCAAGCCCGCGGAGCGCGATGCGCCGCTGGTCGAGGTCGATGTCGCCGAACATCTCGAACTGCGTGCCTTCGCCCACCACTCGCAGGCGCTCGACCCGCACGCGCTGGTCCTCGAGCACCAGCTGGATGGCGCCGTCGTTTCGCATGCGGTAGTCGACGAGTCGAAGCTCGGCCTGCTCGAGCCGGGCCGCGGCCCGGAGCGTCTCGGGAACCGACGGATCGCCGAACACCCGCAGCGTGCCGCTGGCGATCAAGGTCGTCAACGGCGAGAGCTTCGGCCGGAACGCCCGGACGTAAGGGTCGAGCGACGTGTCGGTGAACCGGAGCGTGAGGTCGGCCTGTCCACCCTCCTCGAGGTCGATACGTCCTCCGCCGGAAACGGCGAGGCGTGGAGAGGCCGCCTCGAGCTGATCGACGGTGAGCTGCTTCCCGCGCACGATGAGGCGCCCGGTCACCTGGCCAATGCCCTCGTCGGCGATGAACAGGTCCTCGACCCGCCCGCGGACCTCGTAGCGCGGAGCGTCGAAGGTGCCCGCACCCGACGCGGTGAACTGCAACGTGCCGGAGAACGGCGCGCGCGGATACGCCACCGAGACGATGCTCTCGACGGGCACGCGCTGACCGAGAGCATTGAACGAGTAGGTGCCCTCCCACCCGACGAGGGCCGCGCCCGTCACGGTCCCCGAGCTCTTGCTGATCTCGAGACCGTCGAGGCGGATGCCTTCCGCGTCGAACCGCACGCCGGCCCGGGCCGACTCGAAGGGCTCGCCGTACGCCACGGCCTCCTCGAGGACGACGCGACCGAAACCCTGTGGGCGCTCGTACCGATCGTAGACGTGGAATTCGCCGGAGAGCGCGCCGGTCACTGGGTAGTCGTCGAGGACGAAGGCGTGTCGGAGGTCGGTCACGGGCCAGCGCTCGACACGGACGCGGGCATTGATCTCCTCTCCCCCGTCACGCCGGGGATACCCGAGCGAGAAGCGGCCGGTCACGTCGATGTGCGAATCCGCCGAACGGGCGAGACCGTCCGTGACGTCCACATACGCGTTCTCCACGACGATGTTGCCCTCGGCGTGGCCCCAGACGACATCGAAGGCGCGCGTGGCGTCGGACACGAATCGGCCCTCGACGCGCGGCCGGCTGAAGTCGCCCGTCATGGTGCCGTTGAAGGTGCCGAAGCCGCCGATGGGCACCGCGCGAGACGGGGCGCCGAACACCGTCAGGATGGCCGCCAGCACGCGATCGCTTTCCTGCCAGTCGCGACTGGCCACCTGAAACGGGATGCGCGAGTCCCTGCCCCACCGCGTGCGTCCTTCGAACGCGACGTAGGAGCCGGGGGACGCCGCCCACCCGGGCTCGATCTCGACCCATTCGGGTCCGTAGCGATATCGCAGGCCTCCGCCGACAGGCAGGTAGCCCCTGAGGGGTGTCTTGTCGAAGACCGTCGTCTCCGGAGGCCCCTCGAGCGGCCCTGCCCTCAGTTCGTCCGGGATTGTGGCGCCCATCAACGGGGTGCCGGGTGGCGGATCGGCGCGGACCCAGCCGTCGCCGCGGCGGTCGACGAAGCGCCCGAGCGGCCACTCGAGCAGGTTCTGGCCCGTCGCGCGCCCAGCCAGGCGGAGTCCCTGCAACTCGAGGAAGTCGGTGAGCCGAGCGAGGTCGACCGACTCGTACGAGGCGTCGAAGCGTGACACGGCCGGCGTCGCGGCACCAATGGGCGCGATCGCGTAGGTGAACCGCGCGCGTCCCCCGTAGAAGTCCGACTGCGCCTCGGTCACCTCGAACCGGCCGGGCAGCCACACCAGCGACCCGCGCAGGTTTGGAAAGCGCCAGTCGTTCAGGCCGGCCTCGGCGCTCTCGAACGTGCCGCGCAGCTCGCGCCCTCCCTTGAACAGGTGGAACGTGCCGAGGAAGCGCCCCTCGCCCGACAAGCTGAAGCGCTCGCGGGCGAAGAAGATCGGGCGCATCGGCGCGAACTGCACCGTCGAGTTCACCTCGTAGATCTGCTCGGGCCACCGCGCGAGATCGACCTCACCCACGACCTTCGAGTCGGCGCCGTCCGTGGCCAGGTCGATGCGGTGCAACGTCACCTTGGCGCCATCGATCGTGAAAGTGCAGAACATGTCGGCCCGCATCGGCTCGAAATCGCGGATGCGCACCGTGCCGCCGCGGAACCGGGCCTCACCGCGATACTCCAGCAGTCGCGCCACCGTGAAGTCGAGATTGCGGGCCACGACGCTCCACGGCGTCCCGTGATCCTGGTACTCGAACTCCCCCCGCGTGGCCCGCACGATCTGCACGGTGGTCACGAAGCGCCGCGGTCCCGGCTGCCGTTTGGGCAGGGAGATGAAGCTGTGACGCCCGTCGGGGAACGTCTCCACCAGCATCCGCCAGTCGGACAACTCGACGGCTTCGATGAAGATCTCGCGGCGCAGGATCGTCCACCAGGGCATCCGCACCACGATCCGCCTGGCGGTGAAGAAGGGGCGGGCGTCCGGCGTCAGCCCCTCGATCTTCAGGTCGTCGAAGACGAACCGACCGCGCAGGATGCTGATCGAGAGGCGCCCGATGTGCAGTGGGCGCTTGATGAGGCGAGAGGCCTCACGCTCGGCTCGAACGCGAAGCGATGGCCCCGGGTCAATGACGAGGCCGGTGACCACCAGCCCGGCGATGACCGCCGTGAGGGCAATTCCGAGGCGCCGGGCCCAGCGCGCAAGCACCCCCACGCAACCCTCACTCCACGACGGCCAGCAGCCGCCCGGCCTCGACCGACTCGCCTGCCGAGACCACCACCTCGCGGACGCGGCCTGCTCGCGGCGACGCCAGCTCGTTCTCCATCTTCATGGCCTCGACGACGACGAGGGGCTGCCGGGCTGCCAC
>JAFNAJ010000493.1 GCA_017860085.1 Acidobacteriota bacterium
GCCGCGACAAAGGCACCGCTGACTGGTGCGGGTGACTGCTGACGGCGCTATCGTGTCGCCCGGCCGCCAGTGGTCACCGACCGTGTGGGCTGGTCCGGTGTGGCGTGCCGCGTGTCGGCGGCCGTTGCGGCACCCGGGCGGGCCGGGACGGCAAATGCCAGCGGCACGTCGCGCAGGTGCCGGAACATCTCGGCCCTGAGCGGCAGGATGAACGAGAAGCGGTAATCGCCGTCGAGGCGCCCGACCTGGATGCCGACCAGGTTGCCCGCGCGATTGAGCACGCCGCCACCCGACACGCCTGGATGACCATCCGTCAGGCACGTGACGAGCCCGTTGCGATGCTGACCGATGTGCCCCGTCGTCGCAATGATCCCGCGCGAGTAGTCGTTGCCCATGCGCGCCACGGGGTCGGCAAACGGATACGCGTAGTGCAGGTCGATCCGGAGTGGCCGAATTGGCAGCGTCGCGTCGACCTTCAGGATCGCCCAGTCGCCCGGGTCGACCTCGCCCTCGGCGTCGCCAGCGTCCACGACGGACGCCCGCACATACGCGTCACCGACGCGCAGGCGGATGCGGCCGCCCGGTTGGGTTGATGCCGCAGCCACGGCGTGCTTGACGGTGATGAAGTAGCCTGCCCCGAGGTAGCTGGCCGTGCCGTAGGTGGTCTCATCCTTCGCGCCGGTCGCATACAGCTCCGCGAAACTGCCCTGTCGCTCGCGCAGCATCCCGAGCGACAGCAACCCCATCTCCTCGACGAGCCGCGCCTTCACGGTCTCGACCAGCATCGCGTCCCCGCCCGCAAGGTCGTCGTCCATGGTGCCCGACACCGAGCGGCGAACGACCGGAACGACGTACGACGCCGCGCGCGGGTCGCCCGACTGCTGCTCGATTCGATCAAGGCGTGCCGCGAGGTGATCGAGCGTTCCATCGACGCGTCGCGCCCCGGCCCACAGGCCCGCCACGAACGCCGACACGACCGCTGTCACCACGACCACGGCAGGCGGCATCCAGCGAGGGCGGGACATCATCGACATCTCGGGCAACCCGCACCGCGCGGGCCGCCTCGCACGGGAAATCGGCGGCGCGTGACGTTGGATGAGCCCGGCGAGGGGCACTTACGAACTTGCGTGCAGCTGGACAGAACCGTCATCCGGTGCCGGCCTTCCTCGGAGGGCCAGCCGCGTGACGCAGCGGGGCTCAGATCCGCTGGAAGTTCTTCTCGACTTCTCGACGCGTGATGCGCAGCACGACGGGACGCCCGTGCGGACAGACCGAGGAGTAGGCCGTGCGCCGCAGTTCGTCGAGGATGTAGCGCATCTTCTCGGGAGCGAGCCTGAAGTTGGCCTTCACCGCCGCGTGGCAGGCGGTGGTGGCGGCAATCCGCTTGAGGGCGTCCTCGACGCGGCTCGCCCGGTCGAGTCCCTCGAGGTCGTCGGCCAGTGCCCGCACGGCGACGGTGGCCTCGCTCGTGCCGAGCAAGGCTGGCACGGCCGAGACGCGCACACTGCCCCCGCCGAATTCGCCGACCTCGTAGCCGAGGCGCTCGAGCTCGTCGCGGTGCGCGAGCAGGGCCTCGCGCGGACCGGCGGGCAGCTCGATCACCACCGGCGTCAGCAGCCGCTGCCCCGGCACCCGATCGCGCGCCAGTTGCTCGAGCACCTGTTCGTAGAGCACGCGCTCGTGCGCCACGTGCTGGTCGACGATGGCAATGCCGTCGGCATCCACCGCGATGATGTAGGTGTCGCGGAACTGACCGAGCGGGATCATCGGCTTGATCGCGTCGACCGCTGCCTGCTGCCCCAACGACGTGACTGGCCCCGCCCCGCTGTCGTCCAGCTCGCGTTCGGTCCCGACCTCACGAAGCCTCGTCGCGTCCGACGCGTCCTGCCAGTACTCCGACCGCGGGGGCAGCCACCCTCCGGGCCCGCTCGTGAACACGCCTGGCAGCGTCCGCCCGCGAGCCTCTGGCTCACCGGCCAGCGCCGGCTCGAGGCGCAGCTCGGGCGGGGGCACCGCGGCGGCGCCAAGGGCATCCGCCACCGCGCGCCGCAGCACCTCGTGCACCACCGACTGCTCCAGGAATCGAACCTCGGCCTTCGTCGGGTGCACGTTCACGTCGACCCGTGCCGGCGGGATATCGAGAAAGAGGTGCACCTCGGGCGACCGCTCCTTGATGGTCGCGGCGGCATACGCCGCCTGGATGGCGTGCGCGATCGTGCGGTCGCGGACGATGCGCCGGTTGACGAAGACGTTCTGCGGGCCTCGCACCGGCCCGGTCTCGGCCAGCGCCGCCACGTAGCCTGACACGTGGAGGCCCGCCCCCTGGCGCGCCACCGGCACCAGGTCTGGACGCTCGCCGTACAGCTGAAAGAAGCGGTCGGCGAAGGTCGTCGCGGGCGGGCACTGGAGCAACCGCCGCCCGCCGCTCGTCAGGGTGAACCCGATCTCCGGGTACCCGAGCGCGAACTGCGTCATCACGCGTGAGATTTGCGTCGTCTCGGCAACGTCCGACTTGAGGAACTTGCGTCGGGCCGGCAGGTTGAAGAAGAGGTCGGCCACCTCGATGACCGTGCCTTCCGCGGCGCCGGCCTCCCGCTCGTCGACC
>JAFNAJ010000494.1 GCA_017860085.1 Acidobacteriota bacterium
CGCACCGTAGGTGTGTGCTTCGTGCACGACCGGCAGCGACAATGTGCCCGCGGTGAACGGCAGCGCGCCCTGGAAGTGCTCCCACGCCAGCTTGGCGGCGAACAGTCCCGCGACGAGCCAGGTGAGCGGATCCCGGGTCGAGCGCAGCCACGCGACCAGCCCGGCCGCCATGCACCCGTGCAGTACGCCGGAGAACCCGACATACCAGTCGAGTTCCGGCTCGAGCACCAGGAACCCCGCGCTGGTCACCGCTGTCGAAATGAGCAGGATGGCGAGCCACTGGCGCGGCGAGTAGTCGCCAGCGAACAGGAACCAGACCAGCAGCACGCCGAAGACGTTCCACCCGAGGTGATGGACGTCCGCGTGCAGCAGGTGACCCGTGACCAGGCGCCAGGCTTCGCCATCGAGGATCGCGGCGCGGTCGTAACGCCACTCGGGTGCGGCGCCCGGCACGGCGAAATAGATCGCCAGCAGCAGTGCGCTCAAGGCGACGGGCAGCACCCAATCGCCGCGCCGCGCATGGAAGAGACGCTCGATCACGATGAACGACACAGGGCGGAGGCCCCGATTTGCTATGATTCGCGAACTCTACAGCCTGGGCTCGACACACGCGATGAACTTCTCCCTCGATGCGGGCGCCGCCCGCCTTGCGCGCACCCCGCGCCGCGCTCAACTCGGTTTCACGCTGATCGAAATCATGGTCGTGGTCGTGATCCTCGGCATCCTCGCGGCGCTCGTCGCGCCCAACGTCATTCGCCGCATCGACGATGCGCGCGTGACCAAGGCCAAGCAGGACATCCGGGCCTACGAGACCGCGCTCAACCTCTACCGGATGGACAATTTCCGCTACCCGACGACCGAGCAGGGCCTCGAGGCGCTCGTCAAGCAGCCACTCGACCCGAACATCCGCAACTGGAAACAGGGCGGGTACATCGACGGCATGAAGAAGGATCCCTGGGGCAACGACTACGCTTACATCGCGCCCGGCACGCGTGGCGAATTCGACCTCTACACGCTGGGCGCCGATGGCCAGCCGGGTGGCGAGGGTCCCGATGCCGACATCGGCAACTGGAACATCGAGTAGCCGCCTGCGGCACCTCGCCGCCGGGTCCCGGGCCTCGGGCTTCACGCTGCTCGAGGTGCTCGTCGTCGTCATCATCATCGGCATCATCACCAGCATGGCCGTTGTATCGACGCGAGTGCTCGGCGGCGACCACGAGATGGACCGGGAGGCACGCCGCCTGCAGGCCGTGCTGGGCCAGGCTCGCGAGGACGCGATGCTCGAGGGCCGCGACGTCGGCCTGCGCATCGACGCGCTCGGCTACGACTTCCTGCGCTACGACGGCCGCAACGAGCGCTGGGAAATGGTCACCGAGGATCCACTGTTGCGCGAGCGGCTCTTTCCCGACGGCATGAGCGCCGGCCTGTGGCTCGAGTCCCGGCGCGTCCAGTTGCCGGAACGCAGCCTGCCAAACGAACGCGCGCCCGCCTCCCCGCAGGTCGTCGTGCTGGCCTCCGGCGATCTCGTGCCTTTCGAGGTGCGGCTCGAACGAGCCGGGACCGAGGAGTCCCGCGCGATCGCGGGTTACGCAGACGGCAAGATCGAAATCCTGGCCGACGACGAAAATGCACGCCGTTGAGCGCGCCAGTCGAGCCCTGCGGCGGCGGGGCTTCACGCTCATCGAGGTGCTCGCGGCGCTGGTGATCGTGGCACTCGGCATGCTCGGGGTCATCGAGGCGGTCACCCAGACGGCTCGCAACGGGACGTACCTGCGCGACAAGACGCTGGCCCACTGGATCGCGATGAACCTGATCACCGAGCAACGCCTGCAGTCGAGTCCGCCGGAGGTCACGAAGTCCTCCGACGAAGTCGAGTTCGCGGGCCAGCGCTGGCGCTGGACGATGGTCGTGACGCAGACCCAGGTCGACAGCCTGCGTCGCATGGACGTCTCGGTACGACGCGCCGAGGCCCCTGAGGACTCATCGCTCACGACCGTGACCGGCTTCTACGGGACCGCGATCGGCGCTGCGGGTGGTGGCATCGTCGATTGGGTCGGCGCGCAGAGCGGCGATCCGTCGGACGAAGGCGCCGACGAAGGTGGTGGTGACGGTGGTGGTGACGGTGGCGGTGACGGTGACACCACCGCCCCACAAGGTGAAACACCGCCCGTCAACCCGCAGCCCAGCCCCGATCCGCCCGAGGAGGAGGAATGATGTCGCGCGCGCCGCGTTTCGCGGGCGGCTTCACGCTGATGGAGCTGCTGGTCGCGATGGCGATCTTCGCGATCATCGGCACGCTCGCGCTGTCTGGCTATACCGAGCTGCAGCGCCAGAGCGAGTACGCGGAGTTGCGCCTCGCGCGGATTCGCGAGGTGCAGCGCGCCGTGCAGACGCTCGGCCAGGACCTCGCGCAGATCGAGCCACGCCCGATCCGTGAACCGCTCGGCGACGCTCGCCTGCCCGCGGTGCTCGCTGGAGCATCGGTCGAGTACGGACTGGAGTTTACGCGTGCCGGCTGGAGCAACACCGCGGGGCTCGCGCGCCCGACGCTGCAGCGTGTCGGCTACCGGCTCGACCAGGACGGCCTCTGGCGCGACCACTGG
>JAFNAJ010000495.1 GCA_017860085.1 Acidobacteriota bacterium
AGACGCCGATCCTCGCGCCGTGCGCCGGGACGGTGCGCGAGGTGCTCGCCATTCGCAATGTGCACGCGGCGCCCGGCATGCCGCTTTTGCGCATCGAGCCTGCCCACTCGACGGGCGCCGAGTCGGCCGCCACGCGTGTGCGCTTCGAGGACCAGTCGGCCGCGTTCGCGCGCCCGGCGCCTCGGGGACGACCGGGTCCCGGAGAACCCAGCGCCACGACCGACGCGGTGACGCCAGTCGACCTGGGACAGGTGCACGCTGTACTCGACGATCTGCGTGGGCTCATGCTCGGGGCCGACGTGGACGCGAAGGACGCCGCACGCCTCGTGGACGAATTCCGCGACCTTGCTCGACGCATCGAACCCGACCACAGCGATCTGCTGCGCCGTGAGGACGAGATCCTGCGGATCTTCGCCGACGTCTCGACGCTCTTCCGTCGCCAGCCTGAAGAGGACGCGGACGACCCCGCGGCGTTGTCGGCGGGCCAGTACTTCCTCACCTACCTGCGGACCCTCGAGGCGCGGGGCGCCGGCCTGCCCACCAGCTTCGTCGAGGCGCTGCGGCGGGCGCTTCGTCACTTCGGCTCCGACGACCTGAGCGTCACGCCGGAGCTCAAGTCACGGCTGATGGCGCTCTACACCTCGAACCAGCGCACGAGCCACCAGGTAGGCGCCGTGGTGGCCGTGCTCGAGCGTCGGCTTCGTCACGCGGCGGAGCTTGCCCCGCGCGTCGACGCATCGTTCGCGGCGCTGCTCGATACCTTGATCGAGGCCTCGGACGGACAACTGTCGGTGGTCTCGGACGTCGCCCGCGACCTGCGGTATCGCCTGTTCGAGCAGCCCGTCCTCGAGCGTGGCCGCGAGGAGATCTACGCGGACATGGAGGGACACCTCGCGCACCTGATTCGCGACCCGGCCGCACGTGATCGAGCGCAGCGCATCCAGGCCCTGGTCGAGTGCCCGGTCCCGATGGGCAACCTCCTGTCACGGTGGCTGGACGACCCGGCGCCGACGTTTCGCGAGCTCTTTCTCGAGGTGCTGACCCGCCGCTACTATCGCATCCGACACATCGACCACGTCGAGACCGGCACGCGCGGTGGCCGGAGCGCCGCCGTCGCGGAGTACGGCCTCGACGGACACCGTGTGCGCGTGTTGGCCACACACGCGGCGTGGAGCGATCTCGCCGGTGTCCTCTCCCAGTTGCAGGCCGCGGCCAACGACGCAACCGGACTGTCGGAACTCGTCGTCGATGTCTACGTGTCGGGCGCCGGCCCGCTTCCGGACGCCGATGCAACGGCGGCCGCGATCGGAACGATGGTTGCGCAGGCGGACCTCCCGCCCGTCTGCATGCGTGTCATGGTCGCCATCGCGAGCCCCCTCGGCGAGTGGGGCGCGAGCGGCACCAGGTTTTTCACCGTCCGACGCGAGGCCGGCGAATTTGTCGAGGAACGGCCGAGCCGCGGCGTGCACCCGATGATTGCCAAGCGCCTCGAACTGTGGCGCCTGACGAACTTCCAGATCGAACGTCTCCCGTCGGCGGAGGATATCTTTCTCTTCCGTGCCGTTGCCCGGAGCAATCCGAAGGACGAGCGCTTCTTCGCCCTGGCGGAGGCCCGCGACGTGACGACCGTCCGCACTCCGTCAGGCACGCTCGAACGCGTGCCGAATCTCGAGCGGCCGCTGCTCGAGTCGCTCGCCGCCATCCGCGAAGCCCAGCTGCGCCGCCGACCCGACGACCGCCTGCACTGGAATCGGGTGCTCGTGGACGTGGGACCGCCACTCACGCTCACGCACGACGAACTGGTGTCGGTGATGCGACGACTCGGGCTCGAGACCGAAGGACTCGGTCTCGAGAAGGTCGTGCTGCGCGCCAAGATGCCGGCCGCCGACGGCAGCGGCCTGCGCGACGCGGTGATCAGCATGTCGAACCCTGGCGGCCGCGGCCTTGTCCTCAACCTCGCCGAGCCACAGGATCGGCCCCTGGAGCCGCTGGACGAGTACACGCAGAAGGTCGTGCGCATGCGCCAGCGGGGCCTCACCTACCCCTACGAGGTCGTACGCATGCTCACGCCGGGTCGGGATCGCACGACGTCGGACCTGCCGCCGGGCGACTTCGTCGAGCACGACCTCGGTGCCGACCAGCGACTGGTCCCGGTGGAACGCCCTCACGGCCGGAACACCGCGAACGTGGTGGTCGGTGTGATCCGGAACTACACACCGAAGCACCCGGAGGGCATGGCCCGCGTGGTGCTGCTCGGCGACCCGGGACGCGAGATGGGCTCGCTCGCCGAACCCGAGTGCCGCCGAATCCTGGCGGCGCTCGAGCTCGCCGAGCAGATGGGGGTCCCGCTCGAGTGGTTCGCCCTGTCGGCCGGCGCCAAGATCTCGATGGAAAGCGGCACCGAGAACATGGACTGGATCGGCCGGGTCCTCCGGAAGATCGTCGAGTTCACCCAGGCCGGCCACGAGATCAACATTCTCGTCACCGGCATCAACGTCGGCGCCCAGCCCTACTGGAACGCCGAGGCGACGATGCTGATGCACACCCGCGGCATTCTCGTGATGATGCCCGAAAGCGCGATGGTGCTCACCGGCAAGAC
>JAFNAJ010000496.1 GCA_017860085.1 Acidobacteriota bacterium
CCTGGAGAGCTCCACGTAGCAGCGGTCGACGACGGCCCTGACGCTGCCGCGCGTGCACCGCGCAAGGCCGACCGAGCTGCCGAGGACGTCACCGACAGGGCCGGGAATCCAGGCCGTGCCGCGAACCGCCGCGGTCAGCTGATCCTCGACGATGGTCTGCAGCGTATCGACAGACGCGGCAACGTTGTCGAACGTGGCTTTGGCGAGATCGAGCCCAAGCTGAGCCACGGAGGCACACGTCAGCATGGCTGGTCAGCATAGCACCGCCAGGGTGGTCACCGGCCCGCCGGCGACTCGGCCGGCTCCAGGTATGCGCCCACGGTCGCAATTGCCGGAGAGGCCAGGGCCTTCGCAATCGTTACGCGCACACGCGCCGTCGTCACGGGCTGCCCGCGTGCGATGCGCTTGTAGCCGATCGTCGTACCCGTGGCGAACGGAGCCCAGCGGCCGTCCACGTCGACCTCGATCGTCCAGGCCTCGACGCGCTGGCTCAGCGTGATGGCCTCCTGCAACACGAGGCGATCGAGACGGATCGGCCGCGGCCACACGAGATCGACCGTCCCCGTGGTCAGATCGTCATCGGTCGCCCAGTAGGTTGAGGGATCGCCGTCGTTGACGCGGTCGGCGGAGAAGCGGGCCGACCGACCGCGCACCTCGCTGGCGTGCGCCCGTGCCTGGCGCGCCAGGTCGATCGCGTACGTAGCGTGAATCCGGCGGCCGAACTCGCGCAGGCGCGCGGCGTCAATCTCGGGAATGAGACCGCGCCGGTCGGGCGGGATGTTCAGCAGCAGGTTCGCGCCCCGCCCAACCGACTGCTCGTAGATCTCGACGAGCCTGTCGACCGAGGCAACCCGGTCGTCCTCGGACGGGTGGTAGAACCAGCCCGGCCGAATCGAGACGTCCACCTCGGGCGGCACCCAGGCGCTGCCGTCGGGCCGGCCCGCGGCGACGCCGGAGTAGTTCGGGTACCCGGGGAACAGGCCCTCACGGTTCAGCGCGTACCACGACGTCTCGAACGCGACGCCTCGCTCGTTGCCGACCCAGCGTACGTCCGGGCCTGCGTCGCTGAAGATCACCGCCTGGGGCTGGAGGTCCCGAACGATACGCCAGGTGTTCTCCCAGTCGTAGTAGGTCGCGCTGTCGATCGTGCGCCGCTCCCGGGCCCCGCCGTAGTAGCCATCACCGCCGTTCGCCCCGTCGAACCACACCTCGAACACCGGCCCGTAGCCGGTGAGCAGTTCCCGCAGCTGATTCCGGTAATACGTGAGGTAGGCTGGCTGCCCGTACTCGGCGTGATTGCGGTCCCAGGGGGAGAGGTACACGCCGAACTTCAGCCCGAACTCGCGGCACGCTCGCGCAAGGTCGCCGACGACGTCGCCGGCGCCACTCTTCCAGGGACTGCTCCTGACGGAGTGGTCCGTGAAGCGGCTGGGCCACAGGCAGAACCCGTCGTGGTGCTTGGCCGTGATGATGAGCCCCTTCATTCCGGCATCGCGCGCCACCTCGGCCCATTGCCGCGCATCGAACGCGGTTGGAGTGAAGACACTGGCGGCTTCGTCGCCGTAGCCCCACTCCTTGTCGGTGTACGTGTTCACCGTGAAGTGAATGAAGCCGTAGAACTGCAGGTCGTGCCAGGCGAGCTGGCGAGGTGACGGCGTGGCGCCGACGGGCTTCGGAGGACCAACGCCCTGCTGGCCGCCGAGCGAGAAACCCGACGTGAACATCGTCGCCAACGCCATGGCTGCGAGCAGGAACGGGCGACCGAGGCTACGCATCCCTGGACCTTTCACGAGTGAGGGCCTCGAAGACGCGGTCTTCGACCACGCGCTCGTTGGCCTCGCGCTTGCGAAGATCCGCTTCCGCCGACCGGCGGAAGTGCTGTGAGAAGGTCTGGCCGGTTCGACTCGAGCCCAAGCCATCCATCCAGGCGAGCCAGCGTGGAGGCTCGAGCCTCGGGGCGGGCTCGGGCATGAGTCCTCCGAGGTCGACCAGTGTCTTGAAGCCGAAGAACACGGCGAAGAACGCCCAGGGGGCTTCCCAGACCCCCATGGCCATCAGCCCGAAGATGATCGTGAGGTGGGTCACGATCATGCGTCCCTGAGCGCGCTCGACGACCCGCTCGATCCACCGGAAGGGGCGCTCGCCCAGGCCCACGAGGTCGACGGTCAGGCCGATCCCGAGAAAGACCGCGATGGCCAGGGTCCCCCTGGCGAGATCGTCCAACCTCACGTCCGCCGAGAGCCCGGAGAACTCGGGGAAGGCGAGGAAGATGAGCAATCCCAGGAAGAACCCATGTGCGGCCGTGAAGGGGACCATCACACCGAGGAACGACGCAAGGACGGTCGTATTCCCGGTGCGAACCGTGGTCTTGCCGCCGACCGTCGTGCGCACCTCGTACGGGATGTTCCAGTGGCCGGCCTTCCGGGTCAGGCGCCGGTGCCAGACGATCCGGAGCGAGACCAGGACGATGACGAGAACCGTCTCCAGCCAGTAGAGACCGAGCGTGGTCCCGAGCGACCATCCCTGGCCGAAGAAGCCCGCCGCCGGCACCGAGTTGACGCCGAGCGTCTGGAGCAGGCGGGCCATTCC
>JAFNAJ010000497.1 GCA_017860085.1 Acidobacteriota bacterium
CTTGGTGACATCGGGCTCGTAGCGTCGCTCGATGCGATCGACGAGGCGAGGCGGGTAGATGAAGAGCCCTTGGGGACTGCCATCGGGCCCGAGAATGCGGGGCCTGGCGGGTGGAGACCACACGTAGTCGCGATACTGGACCGTGGGCGGGTTGGGCGCCAGCCAAGGGGCCAGCAGACCCGCCAGGGCGAGGCACACGAGCACGCCGAGGCCCGTGCGTCTCATGCGTCCTCGCGCACCCGAGGGTCGGCCCAGGCCGCCGCGATGTCCGAGGCCAGTGTGCCCGCCGCCACGAACACCGCCCCCGCCGCGGCACACCCCGCCACCAGGTTGACGTCGCGAGCGAGCAGGGCCTCGTACATCAGGCGCCCCAGGCCTGGCCACGCCATCACGACCTCGACGGCAAACGACCCGCTCAACAGCGATCCCGCCATCAGACCGTAGACCGACAGCACGGGCGTGAGGGACAGGCGCAGCGCGTGACGCCATCGCAGACGAGCGATGGGTATGCCGCGTGCGGACGCTGCCAGCAGGCACGGCTCGTCGAGCGCGTCGCGAATCGCGCGAGCCTGGAGCCGCTCGAGGGTGGCGGCCACCGGAATGGCCAGCGCACAGACCGGCAGCACCAGGAGCCGAGCCCGGTCGAGCGACCACCAGAGGATCCCGCCAGGATTCGTGGTCGACGCACCCGGCCACCAGCCGGCGCGGGCCGCGGCCCAAGACAGCAGGATCGCCAAGACCAGCGGAGGCAGCGAGAGGCCAACGATGGAAGCCGCGCGGATGATGGACGGCACGACCCCCGACCGCGTGCCGGCAACGACACCAAGGGGAAGGCCGATCACCGTTGCCACGACCAGGGCCGCCAACGCGAGCGCGGCGGTGTTGCCGGCGCGTTCGGCAACGAGCGCCCCGACGGGTCGGCCGAACTTGAACGACTCGCCGAAATCCAGCCGCGAGGTCCGCCGCGCCCACTCGACGTACGAAGACGCGATGGACCGGTCGAGTCCCAGCCGCTCGCGCTCGCGGGCCATCGTCGTGCGTGACGCGCCTTCGGTGAGCATCTCGGAGGTGAAGTCGCCAGGGGCCACCCGTGCGAGCAGCATGGCGCCCGATGACACCAGGACGACGAGCATCGCGGCGAAGACGGCTCGCCGCGCCATGTACCGAACGAGCGGGTGCGTCACGGAGACAGCCATGGGTCGCTGGCGTACACGGCTCGCCTGCTACGGTGACGGGACGGGCGCAACCGACAGCGTGTCGGCGCTCCAGAGCACCATCGGGTGAATCAACGCCGGCCGCGCGCCGACCACGCGCCGGCTCGTGGCGATCGCGATGCGTGGCGCGACGAAGTAGATCGCCGGCTGCTCCTGCGCAAACAGGCGCTGCACGTCTCCGAAGAGCCGCACCCGCTCGGAAGGGTCCTGCGACCGCACCTGCGCCTGCATGAGCTCGTCGATGCGACGTTCCCACGGGGTGGCCGGAACCGACTGGCCGGGGTTCCAGGCGTGAAACGCACCGGAGCTGCGCCAGAAGTCGAGGTTCATTGCCGGGTCGGTGTCGCTCGCCTGTGTGCCGAAGTAGATCGCCTCGTAGTCGCCCTTGGTGAGACGCTCGATCACTGCCGGCTGCTCGAGGGTGACCACGTCGACGACCAGCCCCACCTTTCGAAGATCCTCCTGGATGAACGCCGCGCTCCGTTCGCGCAGGGTGTTGCCCTTCTGTGTCAGCAGGGCGAAACCGGCGGGCGCGCCGCCGGGCGTGTCGAGCACGCCGTTGCCGTCGCGGTCGCGAAGGCCGACCTCTGCAAGCAGCGCGCGCGCCCTGGCAGGGTCGTAGGGAACCAGGGGAATCGACGGGTCGTGCCAGGCACGGTTCCCAGTCGTGACGGGCCCGCTGACCGGAATGCCGCCGCCAAGGTAGACCGTGTTGGCGAAGGCCTCGCGATCGACGGCAAGCGAGACGGCGGAGCGAAACTCGCGCTGCTGCATCCAGGACTTCTGCGGGTGTGAACGCCCGAACGCGTCGGTGAGGTTGAACCAGAGGAAGTCGGGGTCGAGGCCCACGCCGAGGTCGTGGAGGGCGAGCCGGCCGTCGGCTGCAGCTTTCCTGATGGCCGCGAGATCGTCCGGACGAACCTCGCCGGTGGTGAGATCCGCTTGCCCTCCCTCGAGCCGCAGCATCTCGGCATTCTGATCGGGGACGATCTCGAGCACGAGGCGGTCAAGGTACGGCAGTTGACGTCCCGTGTCGTCCTTGCGCCAGTAGTGCGGGTTTCGGGCGAAGACGAGGCGGTCGCCTGGTCGGTACTCGCGCAGGACGAACGGGCCGAGACCCGCCATGTCGGCCGGATTCGCCGCGAGCCCCCACGCCTCGCGCAGGGTTCCGGCGGTGAGGGCCTGGCGGAGTTTGTGACGCGGCAGCACCACGAGGTTGTCGAGCAAGCGCACGCCCGGCCCGAAGGGTGCCGGAAACGTGATGACGACACTGTGGTCGTCGGGGGCAGCCACCTCGAGGGGCTGCCCGTCGATCATCAGGCTGTCGGCAAGAGGACTGGCCACCTTCGGATCGTAGGCGGCCTCGAGC
>JAFNAJ010000498.1 GCA_017860085.1 Acidobacteriota bacterium
ACGGTGGGCGAGTTCCTGTCGCCCTTCTGCCCCTTGTGCCCGTCGGAGGTCGCCTCGCCGTCGACCCCGTACTTCGCCAGGTCGTGGCAGGTGTTGCAGGAGATGGTCTGGCTCTTCGAAAGCCTCGGCTCGTAGTACAGCATCCGCCCCAGGTTCACCAGGTCCTCGGTAGCGGCCTGGGTGCCAGGCACCTCGTCTGGCAGCGGGGCGAACGATTGGAGCGCCGCCGGATCGATGGCCGCGGGTTGCTGCTCGGCAGCCGGCGGCTCGGCCTTGCTGCAGGCCACGACGAGGACCGTCAACACGAGGAACGGCGCAACGCACCACCGCAGGGTCGTTCGCATGGCACTCTCCGCTGGGGGCTGCTGTGGGGGACGGTGACCCGGACCGGCTCGCGCCGGCAGGACCAGATGACGCAATCATAGCACCGGCGGACGGCCGTCAGGCGGTCTCAGAGTTCTGCGTTCTGAGCTCAGAGGGCGCTCAGGACTGGCAGCTCGAGACTCAGAACTGCTCAGGACATCGACGCCGAGAGCAAAAAAAGAAGGGCCCCGCCCGAAGGCGGGACCCGTGTATGCCAACAACGAGAACTAACGTCTAGAAATCCAGCCGCGCGGTCAGCTGCACGATGCGCGAGGTGTTGCCCGTGCTCGTGATGCGGCCGAAGGTCGTGCTGTTGATGTTGAAGTCTCCCGTGTAGAACGACACCGAGTTGGTGAGGTTGAACGCCTCGATGCGGAGCTCGAGGCTCGTGCGGCCCACGATCCTCGTCCGTTTGGAGAGCGCGGCGTTGATCGTCCACACGCTCGGCGCATCGAACGCGAGGATGGGCAGCGTGCCCACCTCGCCGGCCACCGGGTTGAAGAAGATCTGCCCGTCGAACGTCGCCGCATTGCCGAGGTTGTCCGTGCCGACCCCGCGCCCGTCGGTGTTGATGACCTTGGGGTCGATCCAGTAGATGATGCCCGTCGGCGACTTGAACACGCCCGTGAGGTCCTTGATCTGGTCGACCGAGAGTGTCGAGATGGCGGTCTGGATATTCGACCGGCTCCCGGTCGCGCGGTTGAAGGTGCCGCGCTGCGCGTAGATCCCCACCGGCGACCCGGACTGCCAGTTGACGATGCCGCTCACCTGCCAGCCGCCGACGATGACGTTCATCACGCCGCCCGTGTTCAGCCACCGCTTCCCTTCGCCGAACGGCAGGTCGACAATGAAGTTGCCGTTGACGATGTGCCGGATGTTGTAGGCCGACCGGCCGGTATCGAGCTCGGGCCGGGCGTTGTCGAGGTACGGCTCGAAGCGGCTCTGGCTCGTGCCGCCGCTGCTGTTGGCCTCCATCTGGGCGAAGGTGTAGTTCACGCCGCCGTAGATGCCGCCCCTGTATTGCCGGCGCAGTTCCACCTGCAGGGCGTTGTAGTCCTGCCAGCCTTCGTTGAGGACCGCCCTGGACTCGTAGATCCCAGGGTTGGGGAAGAACGCCTCGAGCGCACCCGCCACGCGCGACGTCGTGTAGAAGTCCGCGAGCGAGGCCACCTCGTTCTGCTGGATGTTGGTGCGCACCGTCGAGTTGGTGAGGAAGCCGCCGCCGAAGGCCGGAATGACGGTCAGGGGCTGGCTGCCGGGGATGGCGGGGTTGTAGGCGGGGTTGAACCCAAGCCCGGCCGCAGACGAGAGGAAGCCGTTGCTGCGCGCCCGGTTGAAATCGTCGAGGAACGCCTGCGGGATCTGAATCTGGTTGTAGTCGATGCCCTTCCAGATGTCACGGCCGAACGTGCCGACGTACCGCACCTCGGCCGCGAGCGACCACGGCAGCTCGCGCGACACGCCGATGCTCACCTGGTGCACCTTCGGCTGGGCGAGGTCTGGGTCGGGCATGCCCATCGGGGCCGACGAGTTGAGGGCCCGCTGGTCGGCCAGCGTGCGCTCAGACTTGAAGACCGGTGTCGGGACCTCCGGGACGCCCGCGCCGTACTTCGCGTAGAGGCTCGAGAGCTGGTTCGTCGTGGCCAGCCCCGCGTTTGCCCCGAGCGAGTTGGTGGCCACGGTGATGCTCTCCTCGGGCACGAACGTGAGCGAGTAGCCGCCTCGCACCGCGGTCTTCCCGTCCTTGAACGGGTCCCACGCGAAGCCGACGGTCGGCCCGAAGTTGTTGTAGTCGGAGTTCCACATCCCGCCATCGATGAAGCTGATCACGGTGTCGGGGCTCATCAGCGTCTCCTCGAAGCCGCGACCGTTCAGCATGGGGAGGAACCCCAGGTCATCGTCCTCTTTGACGGGGCTGTAGTACTCCCACTTCAGCCCGGCGCGGATCGTCAGGTTCGGCTTCCAGCGCCAGTTGTCCTGGACGTATCCGGAGATGATGTTGAGCGTGTAGTTGCGGTTGTTCGGGATCCCGGGGACGAAACCCGAATCCTGGCTCTCCACCTGGAACTGGCGTGCCACGGTGCTGATCGTGCCGGTCAGCAACGAGAGCATCGTGTTGGCGCTCGAGAGATCCGCCGCGCTGATCCCCCCAGGGAACATGGCGGATGTGAGCTGCGCACTGCCAGGCGCCGCCGAGCTGAACCCCCACCCGAT
>JAFNAJ010000499.1 GCA_017860085.1 Acidobacteriota bacterium
ACCCACTGGGCCGACCTCGTCACCCATCTGTTCGGCCGCCTGCCCGACGTCACCGCTGTCAGGCGATGGTACGCGAACGCCGCCTCACCGCATCGCGACACGCACGTGCACGTGACCATGGATTTCGGGTCGGCACGGAGTTTCGGTTCGGTCTCGAAGACCGCCCACGGATCAGGCAACGTTCTCGAACTCCACGTCCTCGGGCAGCGGGCCGCTGCTCGCTGGTCCTTCTCGCAGCC
Organism: Acidobacteriota bacterium; assembly: GCA_017860085.1. Classification (GTDB taxonomy): domain Bacteria; phylum Acidobacteriota; class Vicinamibacteria; order Vicinamibacterales; family JAFNAJ01; genus JAFNAJ01. The sequence continues at coordinate 240 of JAFNAJ010000499.1, forward strand.
CGACGTCATCACGTGGGGCGAGGGACGAACCAAGCGCACGACGGTGCGCCCCGCCGCCGACTGGCCGTCGCGCCCGGCGCCGTTCCACGGGCTCGGCTGGATCGAAGGCTACGCGCGCCTGGTCGGTGAGGTGATTGGTGAGATGGCGGGAGACAAGCCGGCCCGGGCGCCCACGCTTGCCGAGCACCTCGGCATCGTGCGCTGCCTGCTCGAGGCGGCCGACCGAGGCTGATCCTCACCGCGCCTCCTTGGCGAGCTGGGCTTGACCACTCGCGCGTCCCGAAATAGCCTCAAGCGAGTCTTCGGCGAACGGACGTCATCGTGTCGCTGCGCACGCTTCGCCTCGCATCGAACGCCTGACGCCCTGGCTGGTCGGGGCGCTGTTGGTCCTGGCGCTGAACAGCGCCTACCTCGCGGCCTTCCCGGCGGCGTCGGTCACGTACTACTCACAGGTCGCGCTGCACGCGATACTGGGCTTGGCGCTGGTCGTCGCGACCGCCGGTTGGGCGTTGATTCGACGGCCATGCCTGGGGAGATTTTCGGCAACCGCGCTGGGAGTTGGGTTCCTGGCCGGCGCCTTGGGTGTGGCCGTGCTCTGGTTCGGCGCCACGCGGCCCTATCGCTACCTGCTGGCCGCGCACGTGGTGACGGCCGCGGCGACGGTGCTGCTCGTCGCCATCGCGGTGATCCGGAATCTCCGCGGTCGGTCTCGCGGCCAGCTCGCGTGGGCGTTCGGCGCAGGGCTCACGATCGTGGCGATCTCGGCGGTGGGGGCGCTGCTGGCCACCCTGACCCGCGATGCCCGGTTGCGCGAAACGTTTGCGATCCGGAACCCACAGACGCCTCCGGCCTCGATGGACCACGAGGGCGCCGGAGTGAAGGGTCCGTTCTTCCCATCGTCGGCCGACACCAGCACGGGCGGGATCGTGCCGTCGGATTTCTTCCTCTCGAGCAGATCGTGCGAGCGCTGTCACAAGGACATCTACGACCAGTGGAACGCGTCGGCCCACCATTTCTCGTCGTTCAACAACCAGTGGTACCGGAAGTCCATTGAGTACATGCAGGACGTCGTGGGCACGCGCCCTTCGCGCTGGTGCGCGGGCTGCCACGACCACGCGATGCTCTTCAGCGGCGTGTTCGATCGTCCGGTCAAGGAGCAGATCGACACGCCCGAGGCGCAGGCCGGGCTCGGCTGCATGTCGTGCCACGCCATCACGAAGGTCAGGAGCACGATGGGGCAAGGGGATTTCGAGATCGAGTACCCGTCGCTCCATGGCCTGGCGAGCAGCGAGCAGCCGGCGCTGCGGGCCCTGCATGACAAGCTCCTGGAGCTGTCACCTCGGCCCCACCGCGAGGCGTTCCTCAAGCCGTTTCACCGCGAGCAGTTGCCCGACTTCTGCTCCGCGTGCCACAAGGTGCACCTCGACGTGCCCGTGAACGGCTACCGGTGGATTCGCGGCTTCAACGACTACGACAACTGGCAGGCGTCTGGTGTGTCTGGCGAGGGGGCGCGATCGTTCTACTATCCACCCGCACCCATGAAGTGCCTGGACTGTCACATGCCGCTCGTCCCGTCCACCGATCCGGCAGCCAGGAACGGACGGGTCCGGTCGCACCGCTTCATCGCCGCCAACACGGCGCTGCCCTACGTGAACGGTGACGATGAGCAACTGAAGGGCACGCAGGACTTTCTGCGGAGCGGGCAGGTATCGGTGGACGTCTTCGCGCTGGTCCGGGGCGCGGCTGGAGCACAGGAGGCCGGCGCGGGTCCGAGAGGGGAACCCCAGCTGTCGAGCACGTTCGCCGTGGGCGAGGAGTCGGCGAGCTTCGGGGCCGCGCGCAGCGTGCTCGAGGCCCCGGGCGAGGTCGTCGCGCCGCTCGATGGCGTCGATGCCGTCGTGCGACGAGGCGAGTCGGTTCGTGTCGACGTGGTGGTGCGAACGCGCAACGTCGGGCACTTCTTTCCCGGGGGGACCGTCGACGCATTCGACGTGTGGGTCGAGTTGGAGGCCGTGGACGACAAGGGCCAGGTGCTCCTGCACAGCGGATTCGTCGAGGACGGGGGGCGCGGGCCGGTCGACCCGTCCGCGCACCTTTATCGGAGCCTCATGCTCGACGAACGCGGCAACCCCATCGACAAGCGGAATGCCTGGGCCACGCGTTCGGTCGCCTACGTTCGGCTCATCCCTCCAGGCGCGGCCGACACCGTGCACTACCGGCTGCTGATTCCCGAGTCGGCAGGCGACCGCATCACGCTGCGCGCGAGGGTCAATCACCGGAAGTTCTCCTGGTGGAACACTCAGTGGTCGTTCGCTGGCGTGCGCGACCCCCGCGATCCGCAACCGGCCGTCGGCCCCGGCTACGACGACGGGCAGTGGGTGTTCACGGGGGACACGTCTCGCGCATCGGGCAAGAGAAAGGGCATTCCGACGCTTCCCATCACGGTGATGGCTGAAGCCGAGGCGACGGTGCGCGTCGGCGCCGCTGTATGCCGACGGCTGGGTCAACGTGGCGCGCGCCCGAATCCAGGAAGGCAACATGACTGGTGCCGAGCAGGTGCTGCGTCGGGCTCTACCGCTCGATCCCGCCCTGGCGAAGACGCACTTCTTCCTGGGAACGGCGCTCAAGGCGCTGGGCCGCTACGACGAAGCGCTCGGCCACTTCCGGGAGGCCGGCGCACGCTACCCGCGCGATCGCGTGGTGCGCAACCAACTTGGACGTGTGTTGTTCCTGCAGCGGAAGTACTCCGAAGCGGTCGTCGAGTTCCAGAAAGTGCTGGAGGTGGATCCCGAGGACCTCCAGGCGCACTACAACCTGATGCTGGCCCACCAGGGCCTGGGCAACGACGAGGCCGCCGACCGGGAGCGCCAGCTCTACGAGCGTTTCAAGGCGGACGAATCGGCACAGGCGATCACGGGTCGGTACCGGCAACTGCACCCCTTCGACAACAGCGAGCGTCAAGCGGTCCATGAGCACGGAGATTTCCGCCCGCAGGCTCCGCGGGAGGCGGCGCCTCGTGGCGCGGTCTCCGCGGCGCCCGCCTCACACGTGATGCCCTCGTCCCCCTCGGGCGGGGAACGGTGAAGCCATGAGACTCGGGGCCACAGTGTTGGCACTGCTACTCGTCGCTCCGGCCTGGCCAGCCGCCCAGGGACAGCAACGGCAGGGGCTTCCTGCGGCGTTGACCTTCACCGACGTCACCCGCGCGGCGGGCATCACGTTCCGCCATGTCAGCGGTGCGTTCGGCAAGAAGTACCTGCCGGAAACCATGGGATCGGGCTGCGCCTTCGTTGACGTCGACAACGACGGCTGGCTGGACATCGTCTTGGTGAACTCGTCCTCCTGGCCCGGGCAGCCAGCGTCCCGAAACGCGCTGCCGGCGCTCTATCGCAACAACGGCAACGGGACGTTCACCGACATCACGCGCCAGGCCGGACTGGCCAGTGCGTACTACGGGCTCGGGGTGGCGGCGGCCGACTACGACAACGACGGCTTCGCCGACCTGTACTTCACCGGTCTGGGCCCCAACAAGCTTTACCGCAACAACGGCAACCGCACCTTCACCGACGTCACGGCCAAGGCGGGAGTCGGGGATCCCGGGTTCTCGACGAGTGCTGCCTGGTTCGACTACGACCGGGACGGCCGGCTCGACCTCTACGTCGCCAACTACGTGCAGTGGTCGATCGACCAGGATCTCTTCTGCACGCTCGACGGCAAGTCGAAGTCCTACTGCACGCCCGAGTCTTACAGGGGCCAGAGCGGCACCCTGTATCACAACCGCGGCAACGGCGCCTTCGAGGATGTGACCAGGCGCGCAGGCCTGCACGATCCGGCATCCAAGGCGCTCGGCGTCACGTTGATCGACTTCGACAACGACGGGCACCTGGACCTCTTCGTGTCGAACGACACGCAGCCCAACCGCCTCTACCGCAACAAGGGCAACGGCTCGTTCGTCGACGTGGCCGTTCGCGCCGGCGTGGCCTTCAACGAGGCCGGCGTGGCCCGGGCGGGCATGGGCGTGGATGCCGCCGACTACGACGGCTCGGGCCGCCAGAGCCTCATCATCGGCAACTTCTCGAACGAGATGATGTCGCTCTACAGGAACGAGGGGACGGGCCTGTTCATCGACGACGCCCCAACGTCGACCATCGGGCAGGCCACCCTGCTCACCTTGACTTTTGCGTGCTTCTTCTTCGACTTCGATCTCGACGGCCGCCTGGACATCTTCGCGGCCAACGGCCACGTGGCCGATGACATCGAGCGGGTGCAACCCAAGGTCAAGTACGCCCAGCCTGCTCACCTCTTCCGCAACCTCGATGGTCGTCGCTTTCAGGAGGTGACGGCGTCGCTTGGGGAGGCTCTCGCCAAGCCGGTCGTCGCCCGCGGCGCGGCCCATGGCGACTACGATGGCGACGGCGACCTCGACCTGCTCGTGACCGAGAACAACGGGCCCGCCCGGCTGCTTCGCAACGACGGAGGAAACGTCAACCGCGTCGTGCGCGTCAGACTGGAGGGGACCTCGTCGAACCGGAGCGCCATCGGAGCCAGGGTCACCCTGACGACAGATGGAGGGGGCGCGCGTGTGGCGTATGTGAGAACCGGCTCCAGCTATCTCTCGCAGAGCGAGTCGACCGTCACGTTTGGCCTTGGCCCCGACCGGCAGCCTTCCGGTCTCCAGGTGAGCTGGCCGTCGGGTCGGGTGGACAAGCTGACCGTTCCCGGCACCGGGCGTCTTCTCGTGATCAAGGAAGGCCAGGGCATCGTCGACAGCCGCCCGCTGGCGGGCGGTGGCCCGGGCCCGTCGCGCCGCAGCAGGCCGGGCGCCTGACGTTTCGAGCGACACCCATGAACACACTCGTCATTCGCCTCGTCGTATGCGCAGCCGTCGTGTGCGGCCTGCTCTGGGCCCAGGGTCAGCCGGCGGCGCTCGTCC
>JAFNAJ010000098.1 GCA_017860085.1 Acidobacteriota bacterium
GCCGGGCTGGGCGCAAACCGCATGGTGCCGTCACCCACGAGGACGATCGCCGTCGGGCCTCCGCCGGCCTCGGCCACGAATGCCGATCCTTGCGACACGGTCACCGAGAAGTCCTCATCGGTGACGACCAGGCCGGAGACGTCGAACTGCCGGGACAGGTCGAGCTGCAGCCGGTAGAGACCGTCGAGTGACGACACCCGTTGCTGGTCGGCAATCCGCCAGGCAGCCTCGGTGGAGGCATCCGGCGTGTCGATCAACACCAGGTCGAGGGAGGCGGTCATGATGCGTGCCGAGCGTCCGTGCTCGACGAAGACCTCGATGAGGATGCGAAAGCCTCGGCCTTCGGCCACCGAGTCGAGCGGGGCGCGATCGCGCTCGCGGAGGACCACGCGGGTCGCCCCGGGCCGGATCAGCTCGATGGCAAATGCGGCCGCCTTGTCGAGATCGGCCTGCGGGGCGAGGAGGGACCCGAACGCCGCCGGATCGCCTCTCTGGACAATCGTCTCGAGGTTGGCAATGACGGCGTCAAGTGCCCCGACGGCCTGTCCCCGCGAGCCCGGCGTGAAGCTCAACGCGACAGCCAGGACGATGACCGCAGGGAGCCGACGTCGCATCGGACGCGGGGCGGTCGGCGCAGAGTTGGGCGCCATGACCCACAACTCACCACTCACGATTACACAGGTCTCAGGGGCGCAGGGCTCGTCTGGTCGGGAAACTGCGGCGGCGGAGGGAGGCGTCGGACAACGACGATCGTCAAATCGTCGGCGAAGCGATGATCCTGCGCGTGCTGCTCGACGGCCTTCACCACCGCGGTGGCCACGTCGGGTGCCGAGGTGTCGGGTCGTCGATTGAGCACGGCCTCGAGGCCCGCCTCCTCGAACGGCACGCCGTCCGGGCTCTCGGCCTCCGTAATGCCATCACTGTACAGCACCAGCATGTCGCCCGGGGCCAGCGAGACCGCGGAGGACTCGTACGTCGTTCCAGGCAACATCCCGAGGGCAATGCCGCCTGCGCTCAGGCGCTCGATCGTGCCGTTTGCCCGGCGCAGCAGTGGCGGCGTCTGCCCGGCGTTGATGAACGTCAGCGACCCAGACCCCGAGTCAAAGAGCGCGAAGAACAGGGTGATGAACCGTGACCCAGGCGCGTGCCGGCAGATCTGGAGATTGAGCCGCTCCATCAGCGTCTTGGGCGCGAGCCCCTCGTCGAGCAGCGTGCGAAGCATCGCCAGCAGCAGGGCCATCAGCAGTGCCGCCGGGCTGCCCTTGCCGGCCACGTCCCCCAGGGCAACCACCAGGCGCCCGTCCTCGAGCGGGAGGATGTCGTAGAAATCGCCGCCCACGGTGTTGGCCGGACGCGTCTGCCCGTGCACCTCGACGCCGATGGCGCGATAGGTCTCGTGGGGCAGCATGGCCTGCTGGATCTCGCGTGCCACCTCCAGGTCGTTCTTGAGCGACAAGCGGTCGGCCACCTCCAGCAGCACGAGGAGGTTGACCAGCAGGAACCCGATGAGCAGCGGAATCGTGCCCGGCGTCCACTGTGGCAGCGGCATCGGGATGCTGAAGATGGCCGCCGGCACGTCTTCGATCCCGATGCCGCGGAACAGCTTCAACAGGCCGAACGCGGCGAAGATCAGGCTTGCCCCGTACACCGCGCGACGCGCGGGTGGGAGCTTCTCACTGAACGCGAGAAACAGTCGCTGCCCGAGCAGCGGCCACCGCTTGTGCCGCGGCAGCGCCTTCAAGGCCTCCTGGTCCACCGACCGGGCGTAGAACCGGTACGCGTCGCGCGTGTCGTGCGTGAAGAGGCGCTGCACCTCCTCGCGAGTCACGCCTCGCGTGTAGGTCTCGATGAGCCGCGACGCAGACGACGGTCGGGGACGCGTTGCGCGTTTCATGCAGGCACCAGGATCTGCGACCTCTGGTCATTACGTCACGGGATGATGCCCAGTTCCCGCCCCACGCTGGCAAACGCATCGAGCGCGTACTGCAGCTCGTCGCGCGTGTGCGTGGCCGTGACGATCGTGCGGATGCGGGCCTTGCCGCGAGGCACGGTGGGGAAGGCGATGCCCTGTGCGAACACCCCTTCCTGGAACAACCCGTCGGACAACCGCATGGCGAGCGCGCCATCGCCCACCATCACCGGGGTGATGGGGCTCTCGCTGATCCCCGTGTCGAAGCCGAGCGCCACGAGCCCCGCCTTGAAGAACCGCGTGTTCTCCCACAGTTGGTCGATGAGCTGAGGCTCCTCGAGCAGCACGTCGAGCGCGGCAATGCACGTGGCGGCGACCGACGGAGGATGCGACGTGGAGAACAGGAACGGTCGTGCGCGGTGATACAGGAACTCGACGAGCGACCGGCTCCCCGCGACGTAGCCGCCCAGCGCGCCGATGGCCTTCGAGAGCGTGCCCACCTGGATGTCGACGCGGCCGTGCATCCCGAAGTGGTCGACCGTCCCGCGCCCGTTGCGCCCGAACACCCCGCTGGCATGGGCATCGTCGACCATCATGATGCAGCCGTATTCCTCGGCCAGCGCGCACAGCGCGGGCAGCGGCCCGAGATCACCGTCCATGCTGAAGACGCCGTCGGTGATGAGCAGCTTGCGCTGCGCGGCCGGCAGGCCCTGCAGGATCTTGCGGGCCTCGTCCACGTCCTTGTGCGGGAAGACCTTGATGGCCGCCCGGCTGAGGCGACAGCCGTCGATGATGCTGGCGTGGTTCAACTCGTCGGAGATGATCACGTCGTCCTTGGTGAGGACCGACGAGACCGTGCCGGCATTGGCCGTGAACCCGCTCTGGAACACCACCACGGCCTCGGTGTGCTTGAACGCGGCCAGGCGCCGCTCGAGCTCCATGTGGATGTCCATCGTGCCCGCGATGGTCCGCACGGCCCCGGACCCCACGCCCAGCTGCTCGATCGCCTCCATGGCGCGCTGGCGCAGGCGTGGGTGGGTGGTGAGCCCGAGATAGTTGTTCGACGAGAGGTTGACCACCGACCGCCCGTCGAACACGGAGCGCGTGCGCTGCTCGCCCTCGAGGATGCGGAGGGACCGGTACAGGCCCTGCTGGCGGAGGCTGTCGAGTTCGTCGGCCAGGTACCGCAACGGGTCGACTCGGTTGGCGGCAGTCGTCATCGCTCCTCCGCGTTAGGGGTGGAGGCGCGCGCAGGATCGGGGGCGGGCGCTCCGGAGCCGGGGCGTGCACGATGCGCACGGCCCGAGGAGGCAAGTATAGGGGAAAAGCTCAGAACAACGAGCCAGTGAGCAGGATGTGGGTCCAGGGCACGATCGCGGCGGCCACGTAGAGCAGGGTGAGCCCGGCCACGAGGCGATGGACGGCGACAAGGTGGAGCAGCGCGCCGCAGCCGGCGGCCAACCCCTTCGCAATCGCGAGGGTGGTGCCGACCCCGATGGTGCCCATCAGGTGCGCCAGCAGAGGGTTGCCCTCGGCCATCGGGCCGTGGCCGAGCGTGAGGACGCCCAGATAGGTGAGGATCCCGTCGAGCGCCTGGGCGACGAGGAACGCCAGAATGGCGACATCGCCAAATCTTTGGCCTGCCCCCAGGGCCACGAGTCCTCTGCTCTGCAGCATAAAAGCTCCGCGCAAGCGGACTTTTGTGGGTTGAAGTGCCCATTAACCCACTGATGATGCAGAACTTCCAATGAACGTGCCAGTCTCGTGGGCGCCAGACGGTGGCGGCAAGACACTTCTGTCTCTCGCCGGCCGCGTGTCCGCCCGTGCCTGCGCGTCTCGAGAGCTTGGAGGGGTGTGCGCCCGGATCAGAAGATCTGGCGCCAGGTGAAGAACAGGGCCGCCAGCACTCCCTGGCCGAGCGCGAACACGGCGGCGGTGGGAGCGCGTAGTGACGGGGGCAGGGCGAGCGCCAGCCAGATGAACGTGGGGAAGAGGATTGACGTGAAACGGCCCATCGACATCAGGCCGTAGGCCAGCGGGACGAGGACGTTGAGTGCGACGAAGGCCCCGTAGGCCACGCCGAGCCGCCGCAGGACCGGCCAGATGGACACCAGGGCGAGGGCCACGGCCGGCAGGGTGATCGTGTCGATCGGGTTGATTTCGAGGAGCCGGGTGAGCCCGAACTTGGAGATGAAATAGAGCCGATCGACCAACCTCCCCGAGTCTCCGAGCGTCCGTTCCCAGCCGATGTGCTGCACTTCCATCCAGAGGAACGGCCGCCCAACGTAATACCAGTTGACGGCCGAGTACGCGGCCACGCCGAGAACGGGCATCGCGGCGGCCACAAGGCGCGGCACGGCGCGAACCTCGGTCATCAGCCGGGTGATGCCGGTGCGAGTGCCGGCACGGTGTGCGCGCCAGAGGTCTTCGATCACGAAGAGCCCCAATGGCGCCGCGAGCAGCAGGCCGTTCGGACGCGTCAGACCGACGAGCAGTGCCCACGCTCCGGCGCGGACCGGCTGGCGGCGCGAGGCGTGGTAGCACGCGCCGGCGCAGCCGAGCAGGAAGAGCGACTCGGAGTACGGGACGCCGAAGAAGAGCGCGAACGGATACGTCGCCATGAGCAGGGCCGACACCCGTCCCGTCTCGTTTCCACCGAACGCGCGCGCGATGCGGTGCACGTAGATCAGCGCGAACAAGAAGGCGACCGACGACACGCCGACGGCGATCCACGTGCCGATGTCGGCGGTGGCCTCGGTGATCCGGAAGAGCCCCGCAGCCCGGACGATCATCGGGTACGCCGGAAAGAACACGACGTTCTCCATGTGCGTCGGGCGGGGATTCCAGGTGTAGCCGTCGAACGCGATGCCCACATACCAGCCGACGTCCCAGCGAACGGGCAGGTTGCGCAACTCGTCGGGCGAGTAACGGTAAGGCGGAGCGCCCTCGGGGTAGCCGAACGTGGTGACGGCGACCAGGCCCACCACCAGGACGCCCAGGCGCGTGACGATGACCGAGGGCAGCACGTCGGCGACGGCAGGCCATCGGCGGCGCAGCCACGCCGAGGCCCTCGTCGTCTCCGCTCGCAGCCACGCCGGGAGGGTCGGTCGCCGCAACAATACGTGTCGGACGGCGAGCACGAGGAATGCCCTGAACAGGTTGTCGCCGAGCGACTTGAAGATCAGCCGAATCCCGAAGATCTCGTGGACGAACGGGCCGAACACGATCAGGCGGATCGAGAAGAGCAGGATGACGATGACGTAGAGGTCGGCCAGGCGTGCCCACCAGGGCAGGTGCAGCGGGTGGGAAGGACGGTCCGGGGCTGTGGACATGAGCCGTGGCGTCTGGCGCGGCCGCGGGCAGTCGCGCGGTTGTTCAGTGTCCGAGGAACCGCCCGCTGAACTGCGCAATCTGCTCGTAGATGTCGGCGAGCTCTGACGGCGACGCCAGGAACACGACGCGGAAGAAGCCGCCGGCCGGGTCGGTGCCGAAGCCGGAACCGTAGACGCAGAGGATGCCCGTCTCGCGGAGGAGGGCCAGCACGAAGTCTTCGTCCGTCTGCCCGCGCGGCAGCGTCACCTGCGGCATCGCGTAGAACGCGGCGGTCGGCGCGACGCACCGCATGCCGGGCATCGCGTTGAAGCGCGACACGGTCAGGTCGGCGCGCTCGCGCAAGGCCTGGCGGAACGCCACCTGGTGCGACCGGTCGCCGGTGATGGCGGCCGTGATCGCATGCTGCATCGGTCCCGGGCTGCACAAGCGCCCGTCGGCGAGCTTCTTGATCGCCGCGAGCGTCTCGTCGAGGCGCGGGCTGCGACCCACGGCGAGCCAGCCGGCGCGCCAGCCCGGGGCCAGGTAGGCCTTCGACAGCGACGAGAACGAGATGATGAGGGCGTCGGGATCGAGGGCACCGATGGGTGGCACCGGCCCGTCGTACGCGAGGTCGCCGTACACCTCGTCGGCGAGGATCGGAATGCCGTGCTGCTCGCTGATCTCGAGCAGCGCCAGGCGCGTCTCGCGCGGATACACGGCGCCGGTCGGGTTGTTCGGATCGATGACGACGATGGCGCGCGTGGTGGGCGAGACGAGCCGGCGAATGTGATCGAGGTCTGGCTGCCAGCCGTGGTCGGGGTCGGTGCGGTAGTACACCGTGCGCGCACCGAGCTTGGCCAGCACCGCGGTGTAGAGCGGGTAGGTCGGTGTGGGCACCAGCACCTCGTCGCCGTCGTTGACGAGCGCGCCGAGCGTGAGCTCGATGCCTTCCGACGTGCCCGAGGTGAGCAGGACGCGGTCGGCCGCCGTGGGCAGCCCGCGCCTCGTGAAGTCGTGCGCCACCGCTTCGCGGGCCTCCGCGATGCCCGGCGACGGCGTGTAGCCGTTGAAGCCGTCGCGCATCGCGCGCGCCACGGCCTCGACGAGGTGCGGTGGCGTGGCGAAGCCGAACGGAATCGGGTCGCCGATGTTGAGGTAGCGGACCGTGCGCCCTGCCGCCTCGACCTTCTTGGCCTCGGCCACGATGTTGCGGATCGCGTACGTGAACCCGTGAACGCGGCGGGCCACCGGGACGGCGGAAGACGTGGGTGCGGCCATGGGGGGATTCTAGTCCGGCTCCCGGCTCTCGGCTACGGGCCGCCGGCGGGGCGGGCCAACCAATGGTCGCACGGTCGGGCAGACCCTTAGCCGTAGGGCGGACCTGAAGGTCCGCCCTACCGGAGGGTGTGGCGGCCGTCGCTGCGTGGCAGCCGTAGCGCGGACCTTCAGGCCCGCGGAACCCGGCTGCGGAACCCGCCCGGCGCCCGCCGAGCGCCACCGTGTAACTCTTGCTAGGCCCCCATAGGCGCCGGTTATAGGGTCGGCGAGAATCGGCCGAAATACTGAGATGTTGAAGAGGTTCCCTCGTATCCCGCACTGGCAAGGATCTTGGAGCTTCCGGGTTGTGACCCGGTCGCTCTCGGCCATCGTCCTCGTTGCGCTCGTGGCGGGCGGGGTACGGGTTCGTGGCCAGCAGCAGGCCGGCGGCCAGATGCCGACGTTTCGCGCCTCGATCGACCTCGTGTCGGTGGCCGCCGTCGTACGCGACCGTCGAGGGCAGATCGTCCGCAACCTGACGCGCGACGACTTCCAGGTCTACGACACCGGCGTACGGCGACCCATCCTCGAGTTCTCGTCAGAAGACGCCGGCCCCGTGAGCATCGCGCTGCTGGTGGACGTCTCCGGCAGCATGCAGGCCGCCAAGAACCTGGCCGCCGCCCGACGGGTGGTCGACCACCTGCTGGCGTGGGTCGAGACGGGGAAGGACGAGATCGGGTTGTACTCGTTCGACCGCGAGCTCTACGAGAACCAGGCCTTCACCACCGACCCGGTGGCCGTGCGCACGGCCTTCGATGATCTCGAGGCCTTTGGCATGACGTCGCTCTACGACGCCATCGCCCTCACGGCGCGCCAGCTCCTGAACCGACCGAGCAAGCGCCGGGCCGTCGTGATCCTGACCGATGGCGAGGACAACGCGAGCCGGCTGAGCGCGGAACGAGTGTCGTCGGCGGTCGTTGCGGCCGACATGCCCGTCTACGTCATCGCCGTGGTCTCTGCGCTCGATCGCAACGACGGACCGGCCGGCCTGAAGGGCCGCGCGGCGTTCGAACCAACGGGGCCGCTCAGCAACCTGTCCTACTGGACGGGCGGCACGATGTTCACGGTGACGACGGATGCCGAGGCGAGTGTGGCCGCACGCACGCTGCTGGCCGAGCTGCGGCACCAGTATCTGATGGCCATCGAGGCTGCCAACACCCCGGGCTGGCGGCCGATCGATGTGAAGACGAAGCGCCGGGAGTTGAACGTTCGCGCGCGCACGGGCTACTACGCCGCCGTGCCGCGCCGGGCGCAGGATGGTCAGGACCCACAGGTGTCATGGCTGGCATGGAGGGGATCGCGATGAGGAAGTGGCTTGTCACGGGAGTGATGGTGGTGCTCGCCGTCGGTTCGTCGGCGTGCGCCAGCAAGAAGTACGTCAACACACGCGTGTCCGAGGTCAACGACAAGGTGACCAACCTGTCGACGTCGGTCGAGGAGACCCAGGAGCGCGTGCGACAGAACGAGAAGCGCATCGGCGAGGTCGACCAGAAGGCCGATGCGGTCGGGCAGAAGGCCGATGCCGCAGGTCGCGCCGCCTCGGACGCGAAGACGGCTGCCGATGCCGCAGCCGCGAAGGCCGCGGCGGTGGAGGCCGCGAGCCGCAAGCTCGTGTATGAGGTCGTGCTGAGCGAGGACAAGGCCCGCTTCGACCGCGGCAAG
>JAFNAJ010000500.1 GCA_017860085.1 Acidobacteriota bacterium
CCTCAGGCTCCGGCAGCACCCGCGTCGCCACCCGCGGAAGCCGCGGCGGCAGCGGCACCTCCACCACCGACCGCAACGCCTGCGGCTCCCGCGGAGCCCGCTGGGCCGGGCGCGCCGACGGCATCGCCCGTCGATCCCAGCCTCGCGTCGATACCGTTGCAGACGCTGTTGTCACGCGTGGCCGACTACGGTCGGCGCTACGAGCAGACCATGGCGACCGTGGTGATCGAGGAACGCTACGTGCAGATCCTGAAACGATGGGCGTTCCCTCCCAAAGCGGCCGATGACAAGCGCCTCGCCTGGCTTCCCGGCGACGGCATGCCGGAGCGGCGTGACGTGAACGTGTACGAACGCCGCCAGACGCGTGCCGACCTGCTGCTGGTGCAACTCCCCAACCAGCGCTGGATGGCGTTTCGCGACGTCCTGGAAGTAAACGGGCGCGAGCAGCGGGGCCGCGAGGATCGGCTGCGCAAGCTGTTCCTGCAGCAGACCGACGACAGCCGCCGGCAGCTGCGCCGCATCAACGAGGCCAGCGCCGACCTGAACCTGGGGCGCTTCTACCGCGAGATCAACCTGCCTACCGTCGGGCTGATGATTCTCCAGGCAGGCCGCCAGCCGCGCTTCTCGTTCAACGCGGGCTCGGTGGATCGCGTTGGTGACGTGGCGTGCCGGCAGATCTCGTTCGCCGAGACCACGAAGCCCACGCTGGTGCGGACCCTCGAGGAGAAGGATGTGCCCCTCACCGGGAACGCCTGCATCGACGCGGACGGCGTCGTGTGGCGGACCCGCATCGAGATCGATGGCCGGGTCACCGCGCGGGGCGCCGTCGAGGTGGTCTATGGCCCCGACGAACGGGTGGACGTCCTGGTGCCGAAGACCATGTGGGAGTGGTACCTGCCCCTGCAGCAGGACGCCTACATCGAAGCGCTGGCCACCTACTCGAACCTCCGGCAGTTCAGCGTGACGACGAGCGAGATCGTGAAGTAGGCCGCGCGGGGTCAGGTCTTGAATCTTCGGTTTTTTCACAATTCAAGACCTGACCCCGAAGAGGTCGCGGCGTGCGCCATCCGAGATGGCCACCACGGCGGGGTGCTTGAGCTTCTTCTCGAGCGAAATCGCGTAGAACCGCTCGACGAGCCCCGTCGCCCGCCCGACCACCGCGACTCCGTGCTGCCGGCAGACCTCCGCCTCGACCACCGACGGCACGGGGAACACGCCCAGGCCTTGCTCACCGAACACCTTCAGGAGCGCACTGTCCTCGAACTCCGCGCCCACCCGCGGCGTGATGCCCTGCGCGTCGAACCACGCGTCGAGCGACCGTCGCAACGCCGTGTTCTCGGTGGGCAGCAGCATCGGCGCCTGGTCGAGCGAGGCGGGAAACCGCCGGGCCAGCTTGCCAGCCAGTGGCTTCCGCGCCAGGAACGTCACGCCGCTCTCGCCGAGCAGGTGGCTGAACGCCTTGACGCCGAGTCCTGGGGCCATCGGGCTGTCGGACAACACCACGTCGAGCTCGTGCAGCGCCAGCGCAGCCAGCAACCGATCGGTCTTGTCCTCGCGGCACACGAGGTGGACGCCCTCCGGGAGTGCCAGCGCCGGCTCGAGCAGAAGCTGAACGATGAGCTTCGGCATCACGTCGGCCACGCCAACCACGAGCCGGAACGGCCGGCCAGAGGGCCGATCATTGAGCACGTCCATCAACTCCCGACCGAGCGAGAAGATCTCCTCGGCATACCGATACACGAGGCGGCCGACGTCGGTGAGCACCAGGCGGCGCCCGACGCGGTCGAACAACCGCTCGCCCAGGGCGTCCTCGAGCGTCTTGATCTGGCCGCTCACCGTCGGCTGCGTGAGGTGCAGCAACTGGGCCGCCCGCACCACGCTTCCCTCGCGGGCCACGGTGTGGAAGTAGAGCAGGTGGTGGTAGTTGAGCCAGTTCATGGCTGGTCACTATATCGGAAAAAATAACCAAAGAGTTAAGAAGAATCGACTTGTTCAATAAAACATCGTCCGGCTATCCTCAAATACGAGCTGGGACGGACACCCGGCCAGGATGTGCGAAGAGAGGATGATGAACCAGATCAAGACCCTCGTGCTGCTCGGCGGGCTCTCGGCGCTGCTCGTCGGGTTTGGAAGCCTCGTGGCGCCGGGCATGGCGTACTTGTTCGTGGGGCTGGCCCTGGCGATGAACCTGGGCGCGTACTTCTTTGCCGACCGCCTCGTGCTGCGCATGCATCGGGCGCGCGAGGTGTCGCCGGCCGACGCTCCGCGGCTGCACGAGATGGTGGCGGAGACGAGCGCGCGGGCGGGGATCCCGATGCCGCGGGTGTACATCATTCCGGCCGACTACGCGAACGCGTTCGCCACCGGACGCAGCCCGTCGAAGGGGGTGGTGGCTGTGACCGAGGGCCTGTTGCGGACACTCGGTCCGCGCGAGCTGCGCGGGGTCATCGCGCACGAGGTGGCGCACATCAGGAACCGCGACATCCTCGTCGCCACCGTGGCGGCGGCCATCGCGGCGGCTGTGTCGTACCTCGCCAACGCCGTGCAGTGGGCTGCCGTCTTCGGCGGCA
>JAFNAJ010000501.1 GCA_017860085.1 Acidobacteriota bacterium
TTCAGCATCTCGAGGACGACGAGACCCTGCGTGTTGGGTGGCAACTCGACGACCTCATGGCCGCGGTAGCTCGTGGAGATCGGATCGACCCAGTCGGAGTGGTGCGACGCCAGGTCGGCGTGGGTCACGAAGCCGCCTCGCCGGGCGAGGTCCTCAGCCATGGCTCGCGCAATCGATCCTTCGTAGAACGCGCCGCGGCCGTCGCGCGCCAGTGTCTCGAGCGTCACGGCCAGCTTCGGGTTGCGGAAGATCTCGCCGGGGCGTGGCGCTCGGCCCTCGGGCAAGAACACCTCGGCGGTGGGGCTGTCCCGACGCAGCACGTCCTCCACGTCCTTCCACTGCCCGGCGATGACCTCGGACACGGGAAACCCGCCGCGCGCGTAGGCGATGGCCGGCTCGAGTGCCTGGGCCAACGTGATGGTGCCGTGTCGTGCCAGCAACTCGTGCCAGCCGTCCACCACGCCCGGCACCGTGACCGGCAGCGGACCACGATCCGGCACTTCTGTCAGCCCGCGCTCGATCAGCGACTCGGCCGTTGCACCGCTGCCTGCGCGACCGCTCGCGTTCAGCCCGCGCAGACGCTTCGCATTCCCGTCGAAGACCAGCGCGAACAGGTCTCCTCCCACGCCGTTCATCGTCGGTTCGACGACCGCGAGGACCGCCGCCGCGGTGACTGCAGCGTCGATGGCGTTGCCGCCCGCCTGCATGACTCTGAGGCCCGCGGCTGATGCAAGGGGCTGGCTTGTGGCGATGATCCCGCGGCGCGCCATCACGACCGAGCGCGTGGTCCTGGGGTTGCCTGCGGGACGGTCACCGGGAGATTGCGCGATGATCATGGTGGTCGGTAGGCTCAGGATCGCGACGAGAGCAAGGGCTCGGGGCGTCATGTCAGGCACAATGTAGCAGCAAGGAGGCTGGATCATGACCCATGGAGGACCGCGTTACTGGATTGGCGTGTGCGCCATCGCGACCCTGCTCTTGGGCCTGCATGGGCAGGCACTCGAGGCGGACGCCTGGCAGCCTGCGCCTGGGCAAGCCGAGGCTCCCACGGCACGACCAGCTGACGTCGCATCACTCGATGCGATTCTGGCGTCACTTTACGACGTCATCTCGGGCCCGGCCAAGGCCCCGCGCGACTGGGATCGGTTCCGTAGCCTGTTTTCGCCCGGGGCACGACTGATTCCCATCAGCCGTCGCCCGGGTCTCACGCCGGAAGCCCGAGTGCTGAGCCCGGACGACTACGTGGAGCGGACGTCGAAAGTCTTCGAGCAGATCGGATTTTTCGAGAAGGAAGTGGCGCGTCGCGTCGAGACATACGCGGGCCTGACGCACGTGTGGAGCACCTACGAGTCGCGACGGGCCGCCGCCGATCCGGCGCCGTTCGCGCGAGGGATCAACAGCATCCAGTTGCTCAACGACGGGACGCGCTGGTGGATTGTCACGGTGTTCTGGGAATCAGAAGGCCCCGAGCGGGCGATCCCGGTTGAGTACCTTCCGCGGTAGAGCAGGGCTGTCGGTCCGACCCTGGTCAGACGACCAGCGTTGGTTCCTGGTTCTGCGCACCAAGAACGAAGAACCTCGGACGGACCCAGAACGAAGAAGCAAGCGCGAAGACGGCACGGTCTTGATGGACCGGGCCTAGTACGCCACCAGCGCCCGTGCGGCCTGCTCGACCTGCGATTCGCTGGGCAGGAAGAACGCCTCGAGTGGCGGGGAGTAGGGGACCGGCGTGTCGAGCGCTCCCACGATGCGGATGGGCGCGTCGAGCGACTCGAAGGCCTCTTCCTGGATGATGGCGGCCAGGCTTTCGCCGATGCCGCCGGTCCGAGAGTCCTCGTGCACGATGAGCACGCGGTGGCAGGCGCGGGCCACCTGCAGCACCATCGCCCTGTCGAGCGGGACGAGGCTGCGAAGGTCGAGCACGCTCGCGTGGATCCCGTCGGCCGCGAGGCGTTCGGCCACGCGCATGGCGACGTGGACGTACGCGCCGTAGGAGACGATCGCGAGATCGCGCCCGGCCCGTCGCAGGGCTGCCTTGCCCAGGGGTACCGGTGGCGGCGGCTGGTCGGTCATTGCCTGCTTGATGCGCGGGTCGCGATAGAGCGCGATGTGCTCGTAGTAGAGCACCGGGTCGGGGTCGGCAACGGCCGATGCCAGCAGCGCGCGGGCATCGACCGGCCCCGAGGGGACGACGATCTTGAGCCCGGGGGTCCGATAGAACCACGGCTCGGTGTTTTGGGAGTGGTACGGGCCCGCGTGCCGAAGACCGCCCCACGGCATGCGCACGACCATGGGGACTGACACGCCCCACCGGTAGCGGATTTTCGCCGCGTTGTTCACGAGCTGGTTGAATCCCGTGGCGACGAAGTCGTTGAATTGCATCTCGCCGATCGGGCGGAGCCCGGCCAGCGCGGCGCCCACGCACACTCCCAGGATGGCGCCCTCGGCGAGCGGCGCGTTCACGATCCGGTCGCCGAATTCGCCCAGCAATGGCCTGAGCAGCAGGAACGCGTTGCCGTACCGCCCGCCCACGTCCTGCCCGTAGACGAAGACGCGAGGGTCGGCGCGCA
>JAFNAJ010000502.1 GCA_017860085.1 Acidobacteriota bacterium
TCAACGAAGCCCGCCAGGCGGCCACGCTCAGCCACGCGAACATCTGCCACATCTACGACGTCGGCCAGGCCGACGGCCGGACGTTCTTCGCCATGGAGTTGGTCCCGGGGAAGACGCTGGCTCAGGCGATCCCTCCGGGGGGCCTGCCGCCCGACACGGCGATGCGCTACGGCCGCCAGGTGGCCGCGGCCCTGGCCCACGCCCACGAGCGGGGGGTCATCCACCGCGACCTCAAGACGGCCAACATCGTCATCACGCCGAGCGGCGAAGCGAAGGTCCTCGATTTCGGGCTGGCCAAACGTATCGAGACCAAGGAACTCGACGAACTCACCCATTCGCGTCTCGATGTCAGCCTGCCGGGAACGCTCGTCGGCACCTTGCCGTACATGGCTCCCGAGGTGCTGCGCGGGGAACCGGCGACCGAACGCAGCGACCTCTGGGCGCTGGGCGTGCTGCTGTTCGAGATGGCCGCGGGTGTCAGGCCCTTCGCCGGGAAGACCGCGATCGAGGCCTCGTCTGCGATTCTGCACCTGCCGGTTCCACCGCTGCCCGAGCACTGGCCGCCCGCGTTGCGAGAGGCGATTGCACGCTGCCTCGAGAAAGACCCGGCGCAACGATGCGGCGACGCGGGCGTCGTTGGCGAACTGCTGGACGTCGCGTCGGCGACGCTCACGGGACCAGTCCCAGGCCCGCCGCCGCGCGCGCGCGCGCGCCAGGCGCTGTTCATGGCAGCGGGTGCCGCCGTCGCCGTGGCCCTGCTGAGCGGCGGGTGGTGGCTGTGGGGACGCAAGGCGAGCCCGAGCGAGTCGGCGTCAACGTCCGGACCTCCCGCATCCGCGGCCCCCGGCTCGGCGCTGAGACCTTCGAAGGTGCCGGAAGCGAACGAGCACTTCCAGCGCGCCAACCTGATTGCGATGTCGAGCCTCGACCTGCCGCGCGTGCGCGAGTCGCTCAAGCGCGCCCTCGAGGCCGATCCGATGTTCGCCGAGGCCCGTGCCCAGTACGGGTTCATGCTCGCCCTCGAAGTCATCGCCGGCTGGTCGAGCGACGTCAGCTGGATGTACCGCGGAGAGCAGGAAGTGCGGCGGGCGCTCGCGGACGACCCGGAGTGCGGGCGCGCACACTCGGCGCTCGCCGGCATCTACTTCTACCAGGGGCGCAAAGAGCTGGTGCCGGGAGAGGTCGAGCGGGCCCTTGCCCTCAATCCCAACGATCTGGCGGCGTACGGGTGGGTCGTGAGCTACTACGCCTTCATCGGCGACTACGCTCGGGCTCAGGGCCAGGCCGATCTGGCCCTGGCGCTGGACCCGATGTTCTTCCCGGTCCGGATGATGTACGCCGACATGCTGGTCGATAGGGGCGAGATGGCGGCTGCCGTCCGCGAGGCCGACAAGCTGATCGAGCAGGCGCCTGAGAACCCGCCGATCATCTTCGTGGCGACGCACGCGTACCTCGTGGCCGGCGACTCTGCCAGAGCGAGGGCGATCCTCGACGGCGTGCCTGACCGGCTTGCTCGCAACTTCCAGGTGCTGCTGGCACGGGCCCTCCTGCTCGCCGTGGAGGGCAGGGCGAACGACGCGCTGGCGACCCTGGATGCCGGCGTGCTGAAGTACGCCGGGTCGAACTTGCGCGCCATCGTACGACTGCCCGAAATCTACTCGGTCCTCGACCGCCGCGACGATGCGCTCGACTGGCTCGACCGGTCGATTCGCATGGGCGACGAGCGGGCCGAGTGGTTCGAGCGCAACCCGCTGCTGGCCAACGTGCGCAAGGAGCCGCGCTTTGCGCAACTCATGGAGTCGGTGCGCTATCGGCGCGCGCAGCGGAAGTAGGGCAGCCACTCCCGCACCTCACGCGATCGCCATCAGGCCCCGCGCAGCCTCGCGGCCAGTCCACTGGCGGCGGCCTTGGCACTGGCCCACGCCCACTGGAAGTTGAAGCCTCCGAGCCGGCCGTCCACGTCGAGCATCTCCCCGACGAGGAACAGCCCGGGGCAGGTCCGCGAGTGCATCGTGCGAGGGTCGACGTCCCCGAGCGCCACCCCTCCCGCGGTGACCTCAGCATGGTCGTACCCGCGACTCCCGCGGACACCGAGTGGCCAGTCGACGAGTGCGCGCGCCAGCCGGCGCCGCGCGTCGCGTGGGAGCCGGCTGAGCGGGGTCGAGCCGTCGATATCGACGGCAGGACAGAGCGTCACACCGACGGCCGACGGCAGGCGGTCGGCGAGTGCCGTGGACACCTGCTGTCGAGGATGGCCGTGGCCAACATCCAGGAGCCATGCATCCGCCGAGGCGATGTCGTCGTCGGGCAACAGGCCCAGGGTCAAGACGGACGCCTTGCCCTCGACCTCGGCGCGCGCCCAGTGCCTCGACATGTCGAGCACGGCTGGCCCGCTGATGCCGAAGTGGGTCCAGAGGAGAGACCCGCGTACTCGGGTCGGACGCTGTTCTCGGACCGCCAACTGCAGGCTGACCGGGTGACTGATCCCGGTGAGCGGTCGGTGGAGTTCGTCGTCCAGCACCAGGGGAACCAGGGCCGGCGTGGTCGCGACCAGCGT
>JAFNAJ010000503.1 GCA_017860085.1 Acidobacteriota bacterium
GGGACACCTTCTCCCTATTGTTGAGCCCACTGGACTTAGTGGTTGACGGCGAATCCGGCCGGATGCTACCCTTGCAGCTAGACGATGCCACGTTCGAGGTGCACCCCCGTCGCGGCGGTCGTTGCGTCGGCTCTGTTTCTTGGAGCTTGCGGCAGCCACGCCCGGCCCCAGCTGCCGCCCCCCCCGGTATCCCGGACTCCTCCGCCTCCCCCGCCTTCGGCTCCACCGCCCCCTGCGCCGGCCGGGGACCCGGTCGCGGACCTGCTACGGCTGGCTGCAGAGCACGTGGCGCGCGGAGAGCAGCACCTGGGGCTGGGGCACATCGATGACGCCCAGCGTGAATTCGACGCGGCCATCGAGATCCTGTTGACGGCACCCGACGACCTGCGCGGCGACGGGAGGGTGAAGCGGGAGTTCGACCGCCTCGTGGCCCGCATCAGCGTCGCCGAGGCTGCCGCCTTCGGGGCGGGCGACGGCTTTGCGGAAAAGCCCGCCGAACCGGCATCGATCGATGAGCTGCTGGCCGCGACGGAGTTCCTGACCCCAACGCCACCGCCAGAGCTCGAGCGGCGAGTCGAGGCGGACCTGGCCGAGACCACCCACGACCTCGCGATCACGCTCACCCCGCAGGTCCTCAAGTACGTGGACCTCTTCACGGGCAAGCTGCGTGGGTGGTTCGGCGAGAGCCTCCAGCGGGGGTCGCAGTACATGCCAATGATCCAGAGCGTGTTCCGGGCCGAAGGCCTGCCGCTCGATTTGGCCTACGTTCCGATCGTCGAGAGCGCGTTCAAGCCCTCGGCCTTGTCGCGCGCCAAGGCAAAGGGGGTCTGGCAGTTCATGCAGGGCACCGCTCGCGAGAACGGGTTGCGCCACGATTGGTTTGTCGACGAGCGCGCGGATCCTGACAAGGCCACCGCGGCCGCCGCCCGCTACCTGCAGACGCTGCAAGGGATGTTCGACGGCGACTGGTTGCTCGCTCTCGCGTCCTACAACGGGGGCCCCGGCCGGATTCAGCGAGCCATCAAGCGGGCGAGGACTGACGACTTCTGGGCACTCGCCAAGCGGAAGCGCCTCCTGCCCCGTGAGACCCGTGAGTACGTGCCCATGATTCTGGCCGCGATCATCATCGCGCGTAACCCGGCCGAATACGGCTTCGACGTCACGCCCGAAGAACGCCAGCCCTCGGATGTCGTCCTGGTGCCCAGCCCGGTGGATTTGCGGCGAGTCGCCGAGTGGACGGGAACCAGCATCGACGAGGTGCAGGCGCTCAATCCCGAGCTTCGACGCTGGACGACCCCGCCACAAGATGACGCCTACCCAGTCAAGGTGCCGCCCGGCCGGGGTGAACTGCTCCGCATGCGCCTGGAGGAGGCGACGCCCGAGGAACTCGCCTCTCTGCAGTGGCACACGGTGAAGCGTGGCGAGACGCTGGCCGCAGTAGCCCGACGCTACCGTGTCAGCCGAACGGACCTGGCGCAGGCGAACCGGCTGTCGACCCGCGCGAGGCTGGCGTCGGGTCAGCAACTGCTCATCCCTCGCGCCCCGTCGCTTTCGGCATCCTCGTCGCTCGCTGCCACGCAGAGGGCAGACGCGGCGTCATCGGCAGAAGCGTCGGTGCGCCTCGAGCCAGCGGAGTTGACGCGAATCACGTACCGCGTCCGCCGCGGCGATACGTTGTCGGGCATCGCGCGCCGCTATCAGACGACCGTCTCCGACCTCAAGACCTGGAACCGTCTCAGGGGCACCCGCATCACCGCCGGCGATCGCCTCGTCATCTACGTGCCGGCCGACGCCGCCTCAGAGCTCCAGTAGGGACGGTCCCGCACTTCCTGCACTTCGCCCGTCAACAGCCGGTGGCACTGTCTGCCACGCGCCCGCCGGCTGTGGCTCGCCCGCCGCCACGCGCGCCGCTGAGGCCAAGGGCGCAGCGCTTGCACGTGACCGCGGCATGCTGGCCGCCTTGCGCACAGCCGTCCTCGTGGGGATCGAGGCCTCGCTCGTGCGGGTCGAGGTCGACGTGGCGTTCGGCCTTCCCTCGTTCAGCGTCGTGGGCTTGCCGGACGCGAGCATTCGCGAAAGCCGGGATCGGGTTCGCAGCGCCGTCCAGAACGTCGGGCTCGAGTTCCCGTTGCGCCGGATCACGGTGAACCTCGCGCCAGCCGACCTGCGGAAGGTCGGGACCTCGCTGGACCTGCCCATCGCCCTCGGGGTGCTCGCGGCGGCCGGGTTCCTCAAACGCCGCGACATGACCGACACGGTCGTCGTCGGGGAACTGTCGCTGGACGGCCAGATCCAGCCCAGCCGTGGCACGCTGCCCGTCGCGCTCGCCACTCGGGCCGCTGGCCTTCGCGCGCTGGTGCTCCCGGCCGCGTGCGCGCCAGAGGCGCAGCTGGTCCCCGGGCTGCGCAGCATCCCCGTGGACGCGCTCCCGGCCGCGGTCGCCGCCATCAACGATCCTGACACTGCGCTGACGTCGCGCGTCGCGCTGGCAACAGCGGCGCCGTCGCCCTCCCCCACGCCGCTCGACCTCGCTGACGTTCGGGGACAGGCACTCGCC
>JAFNAJ010000504.1 GCA_017860085.1 Acidobacteriota bacterium
CATGAAGCTGCCGATGAACAGGAAGATGATGGGGTCGGCAAACGACGCCAGGGCCACGCGGGCCGGCGCGATGCCCAGCACGATGGCCAAGGTGGGAACGAGCAGCGCGCTCACGGCCATCGGCAGCGCCTCGGTCACCCACAGCACGACGACCAGCGCCATGACCGCCGCCATGCGATGAGCCGCGGGCGCGAGGGCCATCGGCGCCAACAGCACGAGGCCGAAGACCACCGGGGCGGCGAAGAGGCCGGTCGTCCGGCGCCGACGATTGAACCGTTCCTCAGCCGGCGAGTAGGTCTCAACGGCCTCGAAGGCCTGTTGCATCGTGCGCATCAGGCCAGCCACTCGCCCTCGAGGAGCACCTCAGCCCACCCGGTGAGGTACACACCCTCCGGCGTCCATTCCACACGCTGGCTGCCGCCAGGCGCCTCGACCACCACGTCGCGCAGGGCGCCGCCAAACGCCGCCGCCGCCACGGCCGAGGCGCACGACCCCGTGCCCGACGACCGCGTCGGTCCGACACCACGCTCCCAGATGAGGATCCGGACGCGATCGGGAGCCTCCACCGTCGCCAACTCGAAGTTCACGCCTTCCGGGAACGCCTCGTGATGCTGCAGCCCCCGACCAAGGCGTTCGAGCCGGGCGTGGTCGAGCGCACCGAGCACCACGCACTGGGGGTTCCCCATGCCGAGCGCAATGGCGTCGACAGGCTCCCCGGCCACGACGAGCGATTCGCGGCGGAGGTTCGTGGGCTGCCCCATTGCCGCCCGGAACCGACAGGCGGCGCCACGTCGCTCGAGCAACGTGAGCGCCTTCGGCCCCGCGTCGGTTTCGATGAGGACCGTCGGCGGCCCACCCGTGTCGGCGGTCGTCAGGTTGCGCTCGCGCGCGAGGATGGCCGCCAGGCCACGCACGCCGTTGCCCGAGACTTCCGAGGGGCTGCCGTCGGCGTTGATGAGGCGCATCACGGCCCCTGCGGAGGTGAAGGCGTAGAGCACGAGCCCATCAGCGCCGACGCCTTCGTGCCGCTGGCAGATGCGCCGCGCGAGATCCGCCGGGTCGACGCCACGCGCATCGACCGCGGTCCGCTCGACGTAGACGAAGTCGTTTCCGTACGCGTGCGCCTTGATGAGTTTCATGCGCTCACCGCCGCCGCGGGTCTGTTCTCACTTGCGACAGAACGCTAACAGGTGCCAGCCGAATCGTCGCACCCACGCCCTGGGCAGCGCGTTGAAGGTGCCGACAAACAGGCCGTTGTAGAGCGCGCCTTTCCAGCCTCCGTGCAGCCGGGATGCGACCGGAAACCGCTCGAACACCAGCTCGACGCTTGCAAACCCCCGCAGCAACGCCTCGAACTCGGTGGCGGTGTACTTGCGAAGCACCGGTGCGTCCTCGTGCTCGAGCGGGACCTTCATCAGCTTCGAGAGTGCGTTGAGCCACGAGCGTCGGTTGTAGACCTGGAAGATGGCCAGGCCGCCCGGCGTCAGCACGCGCCGACACTCGTCGACGAGGCGCTGCCCGTCGGCGGTGTACTGCACGACGCCGTGCGCGAAGACGAGGTCGAACTGGTCGGCGTCGAACGGCAACGCCTCACCGTTGGCCACGCGGAGATCGGCCGCAAGACCCTGGATCTCGAAGTTCTTCCGGGCCAGGGCAATGGCCGATTCGGCAAGGTCGACGCCGAACGCCTGGGCCCCGCCCCGGGCAAAGCGGGCCAGGTCGACGCCCGCCCCGCAGCCCACATCGAGAACACGCCTGCCCCGGTAGCCCTCGAAGTCGACCAGTGTCAGCAGGTGGTGCAGTTTCTCGAAGTGGTATTCGTCGAGATCCGCAAAGAACCCGGGCGAGCCCGGCTCGTGCGTCGAGACGTCGAGGTCGTGGATGTGCTCGTTCCAATACGCGCGGATTCGATCGATGGATGCGTCGCTCGGGGTCATGCCAGGCGCCCTACTATAAGATAGGACTGGCGCCCCGCCCTAGGCCTCACGACGCGGATGCGCTGGCGGCCCGTGACCCGCACGCCACACCTGCTCACCGCCCAGCGTTTCGACCTGCTCATCGTCGGGGGCGGGATCCATGGTCTCGCGGCGGCCCGCGGCGCCGCAATGCGGGGCCTCTCCGTGGCACTCGTGGAACGGGGCGACTTCGTCGGTGGCGCGTCCTTCAATCACCTCAAGACGCTGCATGGCGGGCTGCGCGCCCTGCAGACGCTCGATCTCATCAGGTTTCGTGAGGGCATCCGCGAACGCGCGGCGATGGCGCGGTTGGCCCCGCACCTCGTCCGACCATTGCCCTTCCTGCTCGCAACGCGTCGGACGCTGACGAGAAGCCGAACGGCGCTGCGCACGGCCTTCATCATCGACCGGCTGCTCTCGGCCGACCGCAACCGATCGATGCCCGAGTGGCTGCACCTGCCTCCCGGACGAGTCATCTCGAGAGCCGAAGCCCTCGAGCGGGCGCCCGGCTTGCCGGCCAGCATCACCGGTGCCGCTCTCTGGTTCGACTACCAGCTCCTCAAGACCGAGCGACACGCGATCGGTTTTGCCCATGCGGC
>JAFNAJ010000099.1 GCA_017860085.1 Acidobacteriota bacterium
GCACGACGGGTCGTGCCCGTCGCCCGCGGCGCGCAGAGCGGCGTCGAAGAGTACCGGGAGGTCGTGGCGCGCAGCGAGGAAGAGTGGACGGCCCTCTGGAAGAGCCTGCCGGCCAGGAGCAACCAGCCGAAAGTCACCTTCGCGAACACGATGATCGTGGCGCTTTTCGCCGGCGGGAAGCCTGCAGCCGGCTACACCGTCGAAATCGTCGACGTCAAGCTCGATGGCGAATCGCTGGTCGTCGAGTACGCGGAGCGTACGCCTGATCCCGGCGCGAGCGTGGCCCAGGTCCGCACCACGCCGTACGTGGTCGCGGGTGTGCCCATGCACGCCGGCCCCGTCCGGTTTGAAAAGGTCCCAACTCCGGTGCGGTGAGGGGAGGGGCACGCCGGTGACGGCGTGCCCAACCGGGCCTAGTCGATCTTGTTGAGGACCTTCGTCTTGACCTGTCCGTAGGCGTGGGTGAACTGGTAGCTGTTGCGGTCCATCTTCGGGTTCTTCGGGGTCCGCAACTCCACCGTGACCACCTCTCCGGGCAAGAGCGGCTGACGCAGCCGCTTCGAATCGCCGGGCAGCATGTTGCCGGCCTTGTCGTACCAGTACTCGTCGATCTTCAGGCCGGCGATCGCCGCAGTGGACAGGTTCTTGATCTTGATGGTCGTGACCACCTCGCCCTTGTCGACCTTCACGACCGGCTTCAGGAACCCCACATCGGCCACACCCTTGACCGGCTGAACGAACCTGGGCTTGGGCTTCTGCTCCTGGGCCGGGGCCTGGGCGGGCGCCTGGGCTGCCAACCCGGGTGCCGCTATGCCGAGAGAACCCGCCAGGGCGAGGGTCAACCCGGCGAGGAATACACGTGTCATTGATGCCTCCCGTTCATGGGGCGACGGTCGCCTCCGACATCACCCGCGGATTATAGGAAAGCTGGCGCTCGCAATCAAACGGCGCCGACCGTCACATCTCGCCGTTCCAGTCCTCGGGCTCGGCCCCGGTGGAGCGGAAAATCTCCAGGTGCCACTTGCCGCCGCCCCATGGCTCGATGACCTCCGTGGCCAGCACGTCGACCAGGACCTCGGCAAACGTGCGGCCCTCCGGGTCGCCGTCGAGGTGGTAGGCGGGTTCATCCCACGCGAAGCTCGGGTACAGCACCATCGTCATGAACAGGTCGTAGCCGTCGTCGATGACGATGAGCTGGCCGCAGGGGCGCTTGAGGGTCGAATGGTAGATGAGGTATTTCTCGGCGCTGTGCGCGCGGATGTATCGCTTCACCGCGAACTCGCGCGCCACGATCTCTTCGACCGCGATCTTCTTGTCCCAGCAGTCCCGACAGTAGCGTTCCTCGCCCCGGGGTTCTGAGACCTCTTTCGCCCCGCACAGAGGGCAGCGCGCCTGCGTCGCGGCTCGGCGTGACATCCTTGCGATTCTAGCCCGCATTACCCGCGAGCGCCACCGAGCCGCGCGGGCGCGGCGGGCCGAGAGCCGCGCCGCCGCTCAACGGCTGGCGGCCGCCTGCTCGAAGGCGGGCACGTACATCCGCTCGACGTACTCCTTCACCATCCGGCGGGTGCTGAACGTGGGCGACACCGTGCGTATCGCCTCCTTGACCATGCGGACCCAACGGGTGGGCACGTCGTGTTCGTCGCGGTCGTAGAAGGCCGGGACGACCTGCTCTTCGAGCAGCCGATAGAGCGCCTCGGCGTCGGCGGCGTCCTGCGCGTCGTGATCGTCGGTGTGGGTCCCGGGGTCGACGAGCCACCCGTTCGATCCCGTGAAGCCCTCGGCCCACCAACCGTCGCCGATGCTCAGGTGGAGCACGCCGTTCACCGACGCCTTCATCCCGCTGGTGCCGCTCGCCTCGAGCGGTTTCCGCGGGTTGTTGAGCCAGACGTCGCATCCCTGGACGAAGTAGTGGGCCACGTGCAGGTCGTAGTCGTCGACGAAGGCGATGCGACCACCGAACAGCGGGTCGGATGCCCGCCGGATGACTCCCTGGAGGGCGTGCTTGCCACTCTCGTCGGCGGGGTGGGCCTTGCCGGCGAACACGATCTGGACCGGCGTGCGGGTGGCGTTGAGGATGGCTGCGAGCCGTTCCGGGTCGTGGAAGATCAGTTCGGGACGCTTGTAGCCGGTGAAGCGGCGCGCGAAACCGAGCGTCAGCGCGTGGGGGTCGAGCAGCGTGCCGCCCGAGACCACGCGCGGCGCGCTGACCCCCTCCGTCCATCGCAGGCGCATGCGCTCGCGGATGAACGAGAACAGCGCGGTACGCAGGGCCTGCCGCATCTCCCAGATCTCCGCATCCGGCACGGCGAGGATGGCGTCCCAGAGCCCCGGCTCGTCGTGCCGATCGCGCCACTCGGGTGCGTGATGGTCGAGCAGCCGCGCCAACTCCGCTCCGACCCACGTCGGCAGGTGGATGCCGTTGGTGACCGACGTCACGGGCTTCAGCACGCCGGGTGTCTCTTCCCACAGCGGCTTCCACATCCGTTCGGTGACGTCTCTGTGCACGGCGCTCACGGCGTTGGTCGACCCCGTCGACCGGATGGCCAGGGCCGTCATGTTGAAGAGCGTGCCAGAGCCGTTGTCGTGGCGCCCCAGGGCGAGGAAGTCCTCCCGGAACTCACCCAAGCTGCCCCAGCAGCCGGCCAGATGCGTCTCGACCATGTGGAACGGAAACGCATCGTGGCCGGCGGGCACCGGCGTGTGGGTCGTGAAGACCGTGGTGCGCCGCACCTCGGCGAGGGCATCGCTGAACTGCCACCCCTGATCGAGGTGCTCGCGGATCCGCTGGAGCACGACGAACGCGGCGTGTCCTTCGTTGAGGTGCCAGACGGCCGGGTCGGTGCCGAGGGCCCGCAGCGCCCGCACGCCACCGATGCCGAGGATGATCTCCTGCTGGACCCGCGTCTCGCGATCCCCGCCGTAAAGGCGTGCCGAGAGCTCGCGGTCCCAGGGCGCGTTCTCCTCGAGATTCGTATCGAGCAGGTAGAGCTTCGTGCGCCCGAGACGCACGCGCCACACCTGCACGAGCACGGTGCGGTTGCCGAGCGGCACCGCGATGACGCAGTCCCGGCCATCGGGCGTGCTGGCGGGCTCCACCGGCGCGTTCTCCCAACTGAGCGACACGTAGTCCTCTTCCTGCCGGTCCGCGGTGACGCGCTGGCGGAAGTAGCCCTGGGGATACATGAATCCGATGCCGACGAAGGGAAGACCGAGGTCGCCGGCCTCTTTGCAGTGATCGCCGGCGAGCACGCCCAGGCCACCGGCGTAGATGGGCAGCGACTGGTGGATCGCGAACTCGGCCGAGAAGTAAGCGACGGGCCGATGCGGCACGTGCCCACAGCGCTCGGTCCACCAGGTCGACTCAGCCGACCGGGCCCGGTCGAGCTGCGCCAAGGCCTGATCGTAGACCGCGAGGAATGCGGGGTCTGCCGCGGCGCGGTCGAGACGCGTCCGGTCGATCTGGTGCAGCATCAGCACCGGGTTGTGCGCCGTCGCCCGCCACAGGGTGTAGTCGAGCGTTCTGAACACGGCGCGCGCCTGGTGGTTCCACGACCACCACAGGTCCATGGCGAGCTCGCCGAGGCGCCCGAGGCGCGCGGGGAGTTCGGGAAATAGGGGGTGCATGTTCATCGCGGATCAGTCCTCGGCCAGTATGAATCTTGGCGACATGAAGGGCCGTGGGTTTTCCATGCTAGTGACGCAGGCGCCGCAGGTCAAATGCCCTCCCGTGCGATAGACTACCGGCCTGACGCACGCGTCCACACGAGGGCGAGGTACGCATGAGCAGCGAGAGCAGGCAGATCGACCGACGTGAGTTCGTGGTGACGACGGCCGCCGGGTTGGCAGCCGCCATTCCCGTGAGACTCTTCGGCCAGGGACCGGCGCCGCGTCGCACCATCGACCCGGTGGTCGTGGCATCGGCCAACGGCAACCGGTTCAAGAACGGCGGCGACGTCACCTGCGTCGAGAAGGCCTTCGGCCTGATGA
The DNA here is from genome assembly GCA_017860085.1 of Acidobacteriota bacterium. Lineage (GTDB taxonomy): Bacteria > Acidobacteriota > Vicinamibacteria > Vicinamibacterales > JAFNAJ01 > JAFNAJ01. The sequence continues at coordinate 3,991 of JAFNAJ010000099.1, forward strand.
GCGCCGGGACTGACGTCCTCGACGCCCTGATTGCCGGCGTCAACATCGTTGAACTCGATCCGGAAGACACCAGCGTCGGCTACGGCGGGTTGCCCAACGCCGACGGCGTGGTGCAGCTCGATGCGTCGTGCATGCACGGTCCGAGCAGACGTGCCGGTGGCGTGGCGTGCCTCGAGGGGGTCAGGACCCCGTCGCTCGTGGCAAAGGCGGTCATGGATCAGACCGACCATCACCTGTTGGTGGGGGCTGACGCGCGGCAGTTCGCCCGGCAGGTGGGATTCACCATCGAACCCGACCTCAACACGGAACGGTCGCGCCGCCTGTGGCTCGAGTGGAAGCGACGCACCGACCCGCATCGTTGGCTCGATCCCAGGACGAGGGCGCAAGCCGGCCTCGAGGCAGGTCTGCAGATGGCGGCCGAAGGCCTGATCGATGCCGACCACTTCTACGGGACGATCAACTGCAACGGCGTCGGTCCGAGCGGCGACATCTGCGGGGTGACCACGACGAGCGGACTCGCGTGGAAGATCCCTGGTCGCGTCGGCGACTCGCCGATCCTCGGCGCCGGTCTCTACGTCGACGGCGACGTGGGCGCCGCCGGCTCCACCGGGCGCGGCGAGGCCAACCTCTTCGGCCTCTGCTCGTTCGTCATCGTCGAGCAGATGCGGCAAGGGCGGCACCCCAAAGACGCCGGCATGGAGGCGCTGCGACGGATCAAGGCCAACACGACCGAGAAGCGCCTGCTCAACCCGCGTGGGCTTCCCTCCTTCAACGTCAGCTTCTACGTGGTGAACGCCAGGGGTGAGCACGCAGGCGTCTCGCTCTACCAGTCGAAGTACGCAGTCTGCACGAAGAATGGCGCGCAGACGCTTGACACCGAGCCACTGCTGTCGGGCCGGGCCGACGAGTAGGCCCCACCCGGCGTCAGCGACCGGGGTTGTGGCCGTGGCGAGCGAGGATGTCGCGGACCCGGTCGATCGGGATGGCCTCGGCCGTCCGCCCGCTGCCGCTCACCGTGGTCGACCGGAGCAGGGCGTTGTACACGGCCTCCTCCGTCGCTTCGAGCGCGGCCTGGAACAGGGGCGACGTCGCCTCGGGTGGGAGCACCCGGCGGCTCACCGGGGCGATCGACCCGTGCGCGGTGCGCACGGCGCTGGCCGTGCTGAAGGCGATGGCGTAGTCACCGCTTCCGTTGGCATACGACGCGCCTGTTCTCGCGAGCCCGAAGACGGCCCGGGCTGCGAGCCGACCGAGGTCGCGCGCGTCGATCGGGGCATCGGTCGCCACGACGATCATGCACGAGCCGTCGTGTGGCGAGCCCCCGGGATCCGAACCGGGAGTGCGCGGGGAATCGGCCATGCCCGGACGCCGCAGTTCGCGTCCCACGGGCGCGCCGGCGATGGTGAGCACGCCTCCGAAGTTCGCCTGCACGATGACGCCGAGTGTCCACCCGCCGAGCTCGGCCGGAAGCGTCCGCGACGCAGTGCCGATTCCGCACTTCCATTCGAAACAGCGCGTGCCCGTGCCCGCGCCAACCGAGCCCTCGTCGACGACACCTGGGCGCGCCGCATCGATGGCCGATCGCACGTGTGCCGGTCGCACGTGCAGGCCACGGATGTCGTTCAGGCCCCCGTCGTTTGTCTCCCCGACGAGCGCGTTTACCGACCTGACGGCGTCGTTGCCGGGTTGAGCCAGGGTCCACGAGACGATGCCCTCGATGGCCGCGCCCACCGCGAGGGTGTTGGTGAGCACGATGGGCGTCTCGATGGTGCCAAGCTCGTCGACCTGGGTCGATCCCGCGAGCTTGCCGAAGGCGTTGCCGACGTACACCGCACCCGCCACCTTGTCCTGGAACACGTTGCCTGGGTGCGGCACGATCGCCGTCACACCCGTGCGGACGGCGTCACCCTCGACGAGCGAGATCTGGCCAACCCGGACGCCGGGAACGTCTGTGATGGCATTGAGTGGGCCGGGATCGAAGACGCCCGGTCGTACCCCGAGGTCGCGCGCGCGCGGTCGCGGGGCCAATTCCTGCGCGGAGACGCCCGCGACCACCAGCGCCAGGGCGGCCAGCGCACGACACGCCGATGGACTCCCGTTGAAACCGGCGTACGCGGCGAAGCGGGTCCTGGACATGGGGGCATCCTGCGACAGAGCCCCCTCGCGAATCAAGCACCCCCGATGACAGGTGGCACATAATGGCAGCGCCGCGCGGCCTGTGGCGCAGGCTTCCGCCTTCGCGTGACGGCTCGACCGGCCGCCGTCGCCCTAGCGCGGGCCTTCAGGCCTGCGCAGCGAGCTCAGGGAGACACACCGATGCGCGTCAGGATCCGCAGGCTCGCCGATGATGTCGAGCTTCCGATGTATCACTCGGCCGGGGCGGCCGCCTTCGACCTCGCCGCCAGCGAAGACGCGACGGTCGCGCCTGGCGAAGTGCGCCTCGTCGGCACGGGGCTCGTCATCCAGGTGCCGGAAGGGTTCTTCCTCGCCATCGTGGCCAGGAGCAGCCTCCCGCTGCGCAAGGGGCTGATCGTGGCCAATGGCGTGGGCGTGGTCGATTGCGACTACTGCGGTCCCGACGACGAGGTGAAGGTGCAGGTGTGCAACCTCACGAGTGCGCCGGTGCAGGTCCGTCGGGGCGATCGCCTCGCGCAAGGACTCCTGCTGCCGGCCGTGCGCATCGAGTGGGACGAGGTTGACGATCACGGCACACCGTCGCGCGGCGGCTTCGGCGCGACGGGGGGATACTCCTGACCGCACTTGCGCGGGCCGTCAGTTCCTCGTTCTTCGTTCCTGGGCCAGGGGAGCGTCAGACCGCGTAGACGACCTGGAGCGCCATCCGGGTCAGCAACTGGTCGTCGAACCGCACATCGAAGTGGTACGTGCCGGGCTCGTGCACCTGCAATTCGAGCGGGACGACGAGGCTGGCGCCGGGCAGCGCATCGGTGAACTCGATGGTCTGCGTCAGCGACGGCCCTTCGGCGCCCGACGGATAGACTCCTTGCAGGGCCAGTCGATGGTGTCCGCGGGACTGGCCGGCCCGCAGACTCACGACCGCAGTCAGCGACACCACCCCCGCAGGTCGCAGTCCAAGCGGGTCACCCGACTCCGGCGTGATCGCGACACCGTCGACGATGCCGTGAACGTCAACGGCGCCGTCGGGTCGCGGCTCGATGCGATCGCACAGCACAGCGAGCGCGACGAACGGTCCCAGGCCGTCCTCTGGCCGCCGCGCCTCCACCGATGGAGAGTTCTGCATCACGCAACGTCCGGCTGCCAGCGCAGCAACTCGGCCACCGCCCGGAGGCCCGCGCCGACCAGATCGTTCGCGTCCCGCGACAACAAGGCCTCGAGCGGGCTGTCGCCCGCGGCCTCGGCGAAGGCGCGCTCGGCCCGAAGCCGCTCGAGCATGAGCGTCACCGGGAGCGTGGCGTCGGGAGGACGCGGCGTGGCGTCCGCAGCCAGCTGCTCGAGCGCACGACGGACCTGGTGGGGATCGAGGATGGCGAGCGGCGTGCGGCAGAACGAGCAGGCCGCCCCGCGTTCGACGTCGACCGGTGCGCCGCAGTTCGAGCAGTTCACCTGGCGGAGGCGCGTGCGCAGTTCGGCGACCTCACGCGCGTCGAGGCTCCGCACGAAGTTCTTGGCGCGGAGGAACTGGTAGAACGTGAGAAACCGTCCGTGGTCGCTCGGGCAGTTGAAGAAGGTGAAGCGCGTGTTGCGCTGCAAGTCGGTGGCCTCCGACAGGCCGCGCCCGCAGCGCGGGCACTTCAGCCGGGCGGCGAGCGGCTGGCGTGCTCCCGGTGCGGTGTCGTGGATGGCCGCGACGAGCGCGATGGTCGCCGATGGCGCCAGCTGCAGCAGTTCCTGGCGATCGAACCAGATCCCCTGGCACGGATGGCAGAGATCCAACGTCAGCGACCGGCCGTAGAGTCGCTCGAACGACCGCTCGGTCATCTGATTGCGGCAACTCGGACATTTCATCGGGTCAGCTCCCTGGTTCGGGACTCGGGGCTCGGGAGCAGCACGTCCTCCCGTCGACCTGCTCGAGAAGATACAGTACCCGGGCGCTATAATCCCCGGGAACCCGCTGTCACCGTGCCGCAGTGCGACAACGATC
>JAFNAJ010000505.1 GCA_017860085.1 Acidobacteriota bacterium
GGGCCGATGGTGACATCGTGGCCGAGAACGCCCTGCGGGGCGATTGGCGCATGGCGTGCGATCGGGGATCGTTGAGGGTAGCGCTCACGCTGGCGCCGACCACACCGCCGCGCGTGCAGTCCCTCTCGGTGCGCTCGATCATGCCGCTGGCACCTCGCATGGCCGAGGTCGCCGAAGAGGTTCGACGGTTGGCTGGCCGGTGGGATGCCGGACACGCCGCGAGCGTCGCGGCTCCAGCCCTCGACCTCTATCGCGCGCACGCGCAGTTGACCAGCCTCGGAGCCCGGTGGGGCGGGTGCCGCGTCGGCGAAGCCCTTGGTGGAAACGGCACGTCCGACGCGATCGTGCGCTTTGACTGCGCCAAAGGACCGATCGACGTCTCCCTGGGCCTCGACGCCGGCACTGGACGACTGGCGCGACTGTCGGTGTCCGCGGCCGGGTCGAACCGGTGTGAGCCCTGACCGACCCTGCGGTTCCAGGGGTTTCAAGCTGTTTGCATCGCGCCGTCGCCGGACCTACCGGATACCGTCGAGACCGTAGGCGCGCTTGATGTCACGCAGCGTGCCCGGGTAGACCCCCGCGCGTCGGGCCTGCTCTTCCGCGTCCGCGAGGGCTCGCCGCAGCGCCTCGAACCGCCCGTCAGCGCGTTCCTGCAACGCCCTGCACTCGGGCAGCTCGCTCTTCTCGATGACGTAGTCGACGGGATAGGGCCACCCGACACCGGGAATCGTCACCAACGGCACATAGGTGCCGACACACTCGACGTCGTACCTCGCCTGCAGCTCCGTCACGTTCTCGCGCTGGCGCGCCAGTGTACCGGCGACGCGCTCGAACGCGTCGGCGCCCTCACGCCGCGCCCTCTCGGTGTCGCTCTCGACGCTCGGCTCCTCGGGTGCCCTCGTCGGAGGCCGCCCGCGATCGCCAGTTGCTGGCAGTGGCGCCGCCGGCTCCACGGACACAGCAGCGGCCTCCATCGCGCGTCGGGCCTCCGCCAGCAGGGCACCGATGCGGTCGGTCATCAGGGCAACCTGCCCAGCCGGCCGGTTTGAATCGCCACTGGTCACCATGCCCAGCAGCCGGCCGTCGACATCGACACATGGGGCTCCAACGGCGTCGGCAGGAGGCACAGGCGTGACATCCACCACAGAAACACCTCCCACCTCGCGTGATCTCCCGAGCTCGACTCGATCGACGCCCTGGTCGACCACGTCGCGGCCGCGAATGAGGAAGGCGCTCGCTGGCAGGCGACCGACGGCGCGTCGGGCGACGTCGAACACCGCGCGCGGCGTGAGGTCGGCATGAACGCGTAGCAACGCCAGATTGGCCTCAGTGTCCCTCGCGATCACTTGCCCAAGGCCCGAGCGGCCCGAGCCGGCCACCAACTGCACGACGGCCCGCCCCCCGAGCGACGTGGCGGTCGTCACGACGAGCCCAGGTGCGACGAAGAAGCCGTGAGACCGGCTCGCGCCCGCCGTAATCGAAACCGTGGCGGCTCCGAGGTCGGCCACGACCTCCGGCACGGGGCGTACAGGCTGCCCCGTCTGCGGGCTCCCGGCTGCCGGCATCAGCCAACAGCCAACCATGATCACCGCCGGCCACATCGTGTGCATCGCCACCAGATGACGAGCAGCGTGATCCGAATGTCGCGTGATGTCAAGGTGTCCCGACGCGTGGCCGTTCGGCCGAGTCAAGCCGGGGCTCACTCCTGTTGTACACTCGCGCCGCGACAGGCCTTCCGCGGAGGTTCCCGTGCAGCGCGCCGCCCTTCTCGTCCTTCACGTCTCGTTGTCCGGTCTGCTGCTCATGTTGGCGCCTGGCGGGGTCGTCACACGCGCACAGGAGGCGAAGCCGGCTGGCCCCTTCGACGGCCTGGTGTTTCGCGAGATCGGTCCAGCCACGCCGTCGGGCCGCATCGACGACTTCGCCGTGCTCGAATCGAACCCTTCGGTCTTCTATGTCGCGGCTGCCACGGGCGGCGTCTGGAAGACCGTGAACAACGGCACGACGTTCCAGCCAGTCTTCGACGCCGAGTCGACGGCGTCTGTCGGTGACATCGCCATCGCGCCGAGCGACGCGAACCTGCTCTGGGTCGGGACTGGCGAGAACAACAACCGTCAGAGCTCGTCATGGGGCGATGGGGTCTACAAGTCGACTGATGGGGGGCGCACCTGGGCGAACATGGGCCTCCGCGATTCGCGTCACATCGCGCGCATCCTCGTCGATCCGGTCGACCACGACGTGGTGTACGTCGCGTCCCTGGGCAGCCTCTGGGGCAGCGGTGGCGATCGCGGGGTGTTCAAGACCGCGGACGGCGGGCTCACCTGGTCGAACGTGCTGCGAACGGATCCGGACACGGGGGCGACCGAGCTCGCGATGGATCCCACCAACAACAAGGTCCTCTATGCCGCGACCTACCAGCGGCGGCGGGCGAGCTGGGGCTTCAATGGCGGTGGCGACGGCAGCGCCATCTACAAGACCACCGATGCGGGGCGCACGTGGACGAAGCTCATCACCGGCATCCCCAGCGGCGCCAAGGGCCGCATCGG
>JAFNAJ010000506.1 GCA_017860085.1 Acidobacteriota bacterium
TTTTCGGATTCCGCGAAAGTGGACACTCTCGCGGGTCGTCGGTCAGCGCCGCGTGTCCACTATTTCGGAATCTCGAAAAGGTGAGTGTCCCCTTTTTCGCGCGTCAGACGCCGATCACGTTCACCAGCTCTCGCACCGCGCCGGCCGAGCGCTGCAGCGCGGCCCGCTCGTCGTCGGTGAGCGTGATCTCGATGATCTGCTCGACTCCCTTCGCGCCGAGCTTGACCGGCACGCCGACGAAGAGGTCGTTGATCCCGTACTCGCCCCGCAGGAACACCGAGCAGGGCATGATCTTCTTCTTGTCCTTCAGGATCGCCTCGACCATCTCGGCGGCCGAGCTGCCGGGCGCGTACCACGCGCTGGTCCCCACCAGCTTGGTGATCTCGGCGCCGCCATCGGCCGTGCGTCGGGCGATGGCGTCGATCCGGTCCTTGGGCAGCAGGTCGGTGATGGGGATGCCCGCCACGGTCGAGTAGCGCGGCAGCGGCACCATCGTGTCGCCGTGGCCGCCCAGCACGAAGGCGTGCACGTTGTCGACCGACACATCCATTTCCATCGCGATGAACGCGCGCATGCGCGCCGAGTCGAGCACCCCGGCCATGCCAATCACCCGCTCGCGGGCGAACCCGCTGAGCCGGTACACGGCCTGCGACATCGCATCCAGCGGATTGGCCACGGGCACGATGATGCAGTCGGGCGAGTGCTTGATCACCTGCTCGGTGACCTGCTGCATGATCTTGTGGTTGATGTGCAGCAGGTCGTCGCGGCTCATGCCCGGCTTGCGCGGCACGCCCGAGGTGATGACGACGACGTCGGAGTTGGCGCTGGCGGCATAGTCGTCCGTGCCAATCACCTTCGACGAGGACCCCTCGACCGGGCACGCCTGCAGGATGTCGAGGGCGATCCCGGCCGCCTTCTGCGCGGCGATGTCGATGATCACGACATCGGCCAGTTCCTTGTTGGCGACGGCGCGCGCCACCGTGGCACCGACGTTGCCGGCGCCGCCAACGACCGTGACTTTGCGGTTCATGAGGCCACTCCAGGAAGATGACTTACATGTTGGCGATGATGGTATCGGCAAACTGCGAAGTCTTGAGCTCGGTGGCTCCCTGCATCTGGCGCGCCAGATCGTAGGTGACCTTCTTCTGCTCGATGGTCCGCTCGATCCCGTGCTCGATGAGCGTGGCCGCCTCGATCCAGCCCAGGTGCTTGAACATCATGACGCCCGACAGCACGACCGAGCTGGGGTTGATGACGTCCTTGCCCGCGTACTTCGGCGCGGTGCCGTGGGTTGCCTCGAAGAACGCGATATCGTCGCCGATGTTCGCCCCCGGCGCCATCCCGAGCCCGCCCACCTGGGCCGCGCACGCGTCCGACAGGTAGTCGCCGTTGAGGTTGGGCGTGGCGAACACGTCGTACTCGGCGGTCCGCGTCAGGATCTGCTGGAACATGCTGTCGGCAATGCGGTCGTTGATGAGCACCTTGCCTTCGCGGCTGGCGCCGCCGGCGACCTCCTCCTCGGTCACGATCTGATCGCGGAACTCGGCCTTGGCAACCTCGTAGCCCCAGTCGCGGAACGCGCCCTCCGTGAACTTCATGATGTTGCCCTTGTGCACCAGGGTCACGCTCTTGCGCTTGTGCTCGATCGCGTACTTGACGGCCATCCGCACCAGGCGCTTGCTGCCGAACTCGGAAATCGGCTTGATCCCGATGCCCGAGTCGGGCCGGACGCGCTTGCCCATCTCGCGAGACAGGAACTCGATGATCTTCTCGGCCTGGGGCGTCCCCTTGGCCCACTCGATGCCCGCGTACACGTCCTCGGTGTTCTCGCGGAAGATGATCACGTCCATCAGTTCGGGCCGCTTCACGGGCGCAGGCGTGCCGGTGAAGTACCGGACGGGCCGGACACAGGCATAGAGATCGAGCACCTGCCGCAGCGTCACGTTGAGGCTGCGGATGCCGCCCCCGACGGGCGTCGTCAGCGGCCCCTTGATGGCCACGCGGTACTGCTTGACGGCTTCGACCGTGTCGGCCGGCAGCCACTCGTTGTACGCGTCGCGCGCCTTCTCGCCCGCCGGCACCTCGAACCAGACCACCCGGCGCTTGCCGCCGTAGGCCTTGGCGACGGCCGCATCGAAGACGCGTACCGACGCGCGCCAGATGTCCGGCCCGGTGCCGTCGCCCTCGATGAACGGAATGATCGGATCGTCGGGCACCACGAACGTACCGGCCTTGCGCGTGATGATCGAGCCCTGTGTGGGTGGAGTGATGTGAACGAACTGCGGCATGATGACGCCTACTCGCGATGAGGGCCCGGGGACTCGCCCGTCTTTAGGTCACGTCCCCGCGGCGCGTTACCGAATCTTCACAGAATGTGTGGAAAACCCTGTGGAAAAGACCGTCGAAATCACCAAACACTGCCGTTCAGGAGGCCGTTCCGAGCGGTTTGCACCATCCGTGGTGCGTCGTCTCGTTCGAGCGTGGGGGCCCAAACCGTCGGTCATTATACTGCAAGCGATCGGCGTCTCCGCGCG